>JAEYXI010000379.1 GCA_023428515.1 Pseudomonadota bacterium
AAGACACACCCACGACCGGTGACGGCGCCTTCGGCATCCTGGCCCAGTCAATCGGCGGCGGCGGCGGCTTCGGCGGTGATTCCGGCGGCGGCTTTGCCGGCTCGAACGGCAACCTTGATGCGTCGGCCGCTCAAAGCGGTGAGGTGTTTATTCAAAAGCTCGACGGGAGCGTCTCCGCCACCGGCCAGAACTCGGTCGCCATCTTTGCCCAGAGCGATTCCGGCGGCGGCACCAATAGTACAATCACCATTCTCCTCGACGCTGCCATCACCGGCGGCTCGAACGAGCAGGGCGCCGGCGTCTGGGTCGACCAGGGCAACTCTGAGAACTATCTGGAACTCTCGGGCGGCAGTATCTCGGCGCACTCGGGCAACGCGGTCGTCTACACCGGCAGCGGCACACTCAACACCAAACTGACCAATGGCGGTACGATCCAGGGCAACGTCGACCTTCGCGGCGACACGGAGGAGTCGGCTCGCCTGGAAAGTGCCGATGGCGTCCTCCTGGCCGGCGAGCTGGGCCTCCTGGACAACGCCAGCGGTGTCCTCCTGGCCGGCGAACTGCTCGACGCGAATGTGATAAACGGCGGCCTCCTGCAAGTGGGCGGTGTCGGCGGCGTGCCGCTCGGTTTGACCGTAGCGAGCAACGGCGCCGAGAAGGCCGCTTCTGCCGCCGGCGTGCTGGAGGCGACACGGGTCGGTGGTGATCTGACGCAGGAGGCGAGCGGCGTTCTGGCGTTCGATGCCGACTTTGTCGGCTCCCGCATGGACTACCTGACCATCGCCGGCGACGCCGCGCTGGACGGCAAGCTCACGGTGAACGCCATCAGCGTCCTGCCCGGCCTCACGCTGCCTTTCCTCACTGCCGAGGGTTCCCTGGACCATTCGTTGAACCCGGAATCGGCGCTCTATGACTATGTCATCAGCCAGGCCGAAAACGAGCTGTCTGTCTCGGCTGCCGGTGCGCACTTCGCCGATCCCGGCTTCCCGCTGAATGACGACCAGGACAGGATCGCCGATCATCTGCAGAAGATATGGGATGCCGGAGGCGGCCCTTTCGGCACGCTGTTCGGCACGCTCGGCACGCTCGCCGACGAGGGCTCCGCCGGCTACCGGTCGGCCCTGTCCGACATCTCGCCGGGTGTCTCCGGCGCGGCCGCGGCCGGCAGCATCGCCATGACGCAGCAGCGTCTCGATCTGTTGCTGAGCTGCCCGATGTTTGCCGATGGCACCTCGTCTCTGGTCGAGACGGAATGCGTGTGGAGCCAGGCCGACGCACAAACACTCGACCAGAAGGCCAGCGGCGGCGTGTCGGGTTTTGACGCGACGACTTACGCTCTTCGCGCCGGCGCCCAGTTCGAGGTGTCGCCGGACTGGTTCGTCGGCATCGCCGGCGGATACGACCGCAATTCCATCCGCGGCGACGACGGCAGGGTCAGAGCCGACGGTGATGTCCTCTTTGCCGGCGCGTCGCTGAAGCGCGAGATCGGCCCATGGCTATTGTCGGGCGCGGTCGCGGGCAGCTACGGTTGGTACGACAATACGCGCCTGATCCAGATCCCGGGCTTTGCCAGCCAGGCCGAGGCTGATCAGGAAATATACAACCTCAGCGCCCGGATGCGTGCCGCCTACACCTTCGCGCAGAATCCATATTACGTGCGGCCGCTGGTAGACTTCGACCTGATCTACTCGCATGCCAGCGGTTATCGCGAGTCGGGAGCCGGTTTGCTTGACCTACAGGTCGAGGATAGCGGCCAATGGAGCTTCCACGCGACGCCGGCGATCGAAGTCGGCGCGCGCGTGGAGGTCAACGAGACGACGGTGATGCGGGCGTTCGCGGGTGCCGGGGTGAGCTTCAGCAGCGTCGACAGCTGGGATACGTCCGCGCGGCTGGCCAACGCACCGGCCGGGATCGGCATGTTCGGCAGCGAGGTGCCGCTGGCCGATGTCACCGGGCTGGTCACGGCAGGCCTCGATTTCGCAAAGGATAGCGGCTTGAGCTTCCGCGTGGAATATAACGGGGCGTTCTCCGACACCTACAACAGCCATGGCGGATCGCTTCGCTTGAGCCACAAATTCTGAGGGACATAATGAATTTGAAACAATCGGGATCATGGTACCGACCGTATCGGATAATCCTCGCAGCCTTCTGCATGCTGACGCCCGCCATTGGTGAAGCGCTTGCGCAGGAGCAGGCGACCCTTCCGGGCGGAGCGTCCTCGTTGCGGGAAACCTACGACGATTGGATCGTCAACTGCGTCCAGAGGCAAGGCAAACATTGCCTCCTCCAGCACGAACAGAAGCAGCAAAATGGGCAGCGGATTCTGGCGATCGAAGTGGTGGGCGGCGCCGATGGGAAGACTGCGACCGGCACCCTGGTTCTGCCCTTCGGGCTCGCACTCGATGCCGGCGCCACACTTCAGGTCGACGACAATGCGGCGCAAGCGCCTTTGCGTTTCAGCACCTGTCTTTCGGTAGGATGCGTTGTGCCGCTTAGCTTCGATGGTGCTTTCCTTGCCGCGCTGCGCACAGGAGCGACGCTCAAGACGATGGTCAAGGCTGCCGATGCCGATAAACCGGTCTCCTTTTCGGTCCCCCTGAAAGGGTTTTCCGCGGCTTTCGATCGGGTCACCGCCCTGATGAAGTGAGATCTGCCGGCTATCTCGACTTTACGAGCCCGGAGAACCCGGCGACAGCCAGGAGGCTCAAGGCCCAGCCGATGATCGACTGGAAATAATAGTAATTCAGGGTAAGCGGCCCTCTCGGCTTTACCGGGTTCGGCCTCCAATATTGCTTCTGTCCGATCTCCATGACAGGCAACAGCGCATCCAACGAATACATCCAGGGGCTGAATTCCGGATAGCTGGACGCTTCAGGCTGGTTGAGGAAACAGGCCAATTGGGATTGGCCGGCCAGTGCACGTCCCGTCCAGACTTGTCCGCTCGAGGGCATATATCTCGTCTCGGTCTGCTCGAGATCGCACATTGTCCATTCGAGGGAACGCAACACCACGGCGCTGTTCGGCTTGAGCGCACCGTTCCGCTCAGCAATGCTGAACACGACAACGCCGATGGCCCAAAAGACCGCCAGCCAAAGCAAGGCCAGAAGGGGTTGGCGTCCATAGCGGACGGTTACCGCCAGCAGGGCATCCTTCATTGCCAGGGCGGCCCGCCACAGCGGATTCTTCGCGCGCGCACGTCGTGCG
>JAEYXI010000617.1 GCA_023428515.1 Pseudomonadota bacterium
TCGTTGGGGAGGGGTGTCCCACGGACGGCGATATTCCCTGAAGGCCAGGGCGTCAAGAGGATTGTTTTTGTCGCAAGCCGGATACTTGCCGCGCAAACGAGAACGGCGGGCCAGGCCCGCCGTCGACATCTGAAGTGGCGTCGAGCTTACCAGAGTTCGTAGCGCAGGCCGACCTTGACCTCGTGCGTCTCGATGTTGCCGTGGGACCCATCACCAAACTGATCCAGGGAGTCCCAGCCGAACATGTCGCCGCCGTCGATGTTGCGGTATTTGTATCCAAGGTCGAGCTTGAAGTTCTTGGTGATATCGTAGGCTACACCGGCCATCAGCGCATAGGTGAAGGCCCAGCCGTTTTCGCCGCGATGGCTCGATCCGCCGACTGCATCGTCGCTGGCGCAAAGGGCTCCGCCGTCGACGCAGTAGGTTGTGTCGTTGAGATCCTTCCAGCTCAGGTAAGAATAGCCGACACCCGCACCGACATAGGGCGTGATGCCGACATAAGTACCGAGATCGACATAGCCGTTGGCCATGACGCTTACGGCAGAAACCTCGGAGCCGTTGGAAGAGCGGCAACCCGTGCCAGGAGCGGGATCGTCAAGGCAGGGCGTAGCGCTCGAAGTCGACCCGCTGAAGTCGGCGCGGAACCCTTCGACCGTGGCATCAGCGCGGAAGTAGTCGGTGAAGCGATAGCCGACGCCGCCGCCCCAGGCAAATTCGGCATCGAGCGACGCGGAGTTGAACGAAGCCGACACATCGTCGACACCATCGAATGCCGTGTAGTCGACACCGTCGATGCTGGAATCGAAGACGTAGCTGACATCGCCGCGCAGGTACCAGCCCGAGCCAACCTCGACCGGCACGTACTCCGGCGCCTCCTCGACAAAAATCGGCGGATCGTAGTCGGCGGCATGAGCCGCAAACGGCGCAAGCGCTGCAAGCGACAGCGCGATGCGAAGTGATAGTTTCATGCGCGTGCTCCCCAAGTGCGCGGCGGAAACTGGTCCGCCCACCCATTCTCAGGAGGCATTGTTAACCATAGTCGTTAAATGCCGGTTAACTACACCAGGCACGCAAGCCAAGCGATTTCAATAGCTTGGCGGAGGGTCCCTCGCTCAAGGCGCAACAGCAAAAAAGGCCCCGTCGCCGGGGCCTTTTCGAAGAACGTCTATTGTTCGGGATCAGTTCAGCGAGTAGCGCACGCCGAGCTTGAAGTCGTGCGAGTAGATGTCGTTGAACTGGATGCCGTCATTATCGTCCGACGGGAAATTGGGCGGGACGTCGTTGCGAAGCCGACCGGTCGAGGCATCGCCCAGGGATATGAAGCTGTAGCCGAAGTCGATGGTCATCCGCTCCGTCGCCTGGAAGCCCAAACCGGCATGGAGCGCCCATGCCAAGTTCCATTCCGAATTGTCGTCTGCGTGTGCGCTACCGCTGTCGATGATGTTCACGTCGCGGAAGTGCGAGATCGTGTTGTAGGAAGCGCCGATACCTGCGCCGACATAGGGCGTGATGCCGTAGAAGTTGCCGATGTCGTAATAGCCGTTGGCCATGAACACCAGCTCGGACTTCTTGGCCGTGTATTCGTTGGTCGAGAGGCCGCTAGCGTCGTCGAGCCAGTCCAGTGCGTAGAAGTCGGACTTGCCTCGCCACTCGACTGTCAGGTCGCCGCGCAGATAGTCGTTGAACTGATAGCCTATGCCGCCCCCGACGATCGGAGCGGAGGAGAAGCCGCCGTCGTCATACCAGCCGAAGTCGCCGGTGGTCTCGAACAGATCGGACTCCAGCCCGTCGAAGAACTGGTTGCTCATGCCGATGTAGCCGCGGATATACCATCCGCCGACAACCTCCGGCACCACCTCGACAGGCTCATAGAGGTCTGCCGCGAATGCCGAGCTGGCCGCGCCGGCCATGAGCGTGGCGAGCAGGGCCTTCCTTGCGAATCCATACATGCGTAGTCACCCCTTGGTCTTTTCGGACGCACCCGCCGCCCGAAGCTTGGATCGGTTTCGTTAGGGATAATGAATTGCAAAAGTTAAGGTCCGCTTAACCCTGTTGCTTAACCATGAGCTGTGCGTTCAGGAATGTGCCGCCGGGGCGAAACGGTTTTGGGAGAAACAAGTTCTGCCCGGCGGCAAGGCTCGATTTTCGATGGCGGAAGCGGGCTGCCGCGCCTATATTCCGATCGGCGGTCTGCGCTTCCCGGCAGGAGAGACATATCCCCGGGGCCTTATTGATCCCTAGGGAGCTGTCCCTGACCAGGCCCGTGGGTCTGGACATACGGCGCCCACCTACTTTGTAGGTTCCCGGGATCGACTTCTCCACCGGTTGTCGTGGATCGCCGCTGGCATCGGGCAGAAAATCAGCCGATGCTGAAAACAAGCATCAGATCGTCCCCACGCATGAATTCTCCGAAACAGCTGAAACGGGAACTGCGCCGCACCGCGCTTGCACGCCGCGACGCGCTCGATCCTTCCTGGCGCATCGAAGCCGCGCTGGAGATGGCGGCAGGCGCCAAAGACCGGATCACGGCCGAACCGGGAGCCGTCGTCTCCGGCTTCTGGCCGATGCGCTCCGAGGTCGACGTGCGCCCGTTGATGTTCGCCTTGCGGGAAAAAGGCGCCCGCCTCTGCCTGCCCGCCATCCTCGACAAGACCACGATGACCTTCCGCGAGCTCGTCCGCGGCGCGGCGCTCGTCGACATGGGATTCGGCACTGCCGGGCCGGACGAGCAGGCCGAAACGCTCGATCCGGACGTCATGCTGGTTCCGCTCGCCGCCTTCGATTCCCGCGGCCATCGCATCGGCTATGGCGCGGGCTACTACGACCGGGCGATCTCCAAGCTCACGGCCGCCGGCCGGACACCACGCCTCATCGGCGTCGCCTTCGATTGCCAGGAGGTGCCAGAGGTGCCCGACGAGCCGCACGACGTGATCATCCCGGAAATCCTTACCGAAAGCGGTTTGCGCCGCTTCGCCTCATCTCTATAGAGGAGAGCATGAGACTCCTCTTTCTGGGCGACATGGTCGGCAAATCCGGGCGCACCGCGGTGTGGGATCAGCTTCCCGGCCTGATTTCGGATTTCCGGCTCGATTTCGTCATCGTGAACGGCGAAAACGCAGCGGGCGGCTTCGGCATCACGGAAGAAATCTTCCAGACGACGCTCGCCGCCGGTGCCGACGTGGTGACCACCGGCAATCACGTCTGGGACCAGCGCGAGGCCCTGACCTTTGCGGCGCGCGAAGACCGTTTCCTGCGCCCAGCCAACTACCCGAAAGGCACGCCCGGCCGCGGCTCGGGCGTCTATCTGGCGAGGAACGGCGCGCGCGTGCTCGTCGCCAACATCATGGGCCGGGTGTTCATGCATCCCGAGCTTGACGATCCCTTCATCGCCGGCGAGCGCGAAATCGCCGCCTGCCCGCTCGGCGACCAGGCGGACGCGGCGGTGATCGATTTCCATGCCGAGGCGACGTCGGAGAAGATGTGCTTCGGCCATTTCGTCGACGGGCGCGTCAGCCTCCTCGTCGGCACGCATACGCACCAGCCGACCGCCGATCACCAAATCTTGAACGGCGGCACGGCCTACATCACCGACGCCGGCATGTGCGGCGACTACGATTCCTCGCTCGGCATGGACAAGGAAGAGCCGCTCAATCGCTTCCTCTCGAAAGTGCCCAAAGGTCGTTTCGAGGCCGCGAACGGGCCTGCGACGCTCTGCGGCGTCGGCATCGATATCTCCGACCGCACCGGCCTGGCCGAGAAGATAGCGCCGTTTCGCCGTGGTCCGCGGCTCGAAGAAACTGCACCGTCCTTCTGGTCCTGACATTGACCTTACATGGTCGGATGCCTAATTGGCGGCAAAGCCGATCCTGCTGACATGCCTTGGGGACGAAAGACATGCCGATCATCGACTTCCTCGCACCGCATTTCGTGTGGTTGCAGGATCCGACTGCATGGGTCGCGTTGCTTACGCTTGTCGTGCTGGAGATCGTCCTCGGCATCGACAACCTGATCTTCATATCGATCCTCACCAACAAGCTGCCTGAGCATCAGCAGGCGCGGGCCCGGTTTCTCGGGATAAGCGCGGCACTTGTGATGCGGCTCGTGCTGCTCGCCACGATCTCCTTCATCGTGCAATTGACTACACCGATCTTCACCGCCTTCGGCCACGGCTTCTCCTGGCGCGACCTGATCCTCATCGCCGGCGGCCTGTTCCTGGTCTGGAAGGCGACCAAGGAAATCCACCACACTGTCGATCCTACCGATCACAAGGATTCGATTGTCGGCACGGTGCAGATGTCGCTCGGCGGCGCCATCGTCCAGATCCTGCTGCTCGATCTCGTCTTCTCGATCGATTCGATCATCACTGCCGTCGGCATGACCGACGAGATCGCGATCATGTATATCGCCGTCATCGCCGCCGTCACCGTTATGATGCTTGCCGCCAACCCGCTCGCCGGCTTCATCGCCAAGAACCCGACCATCGTCATGCTGGCGCTGGGCTTCCTCTTGATGATCGGCATGACGCTGATCGCCGACGGCATGGGCTTCCATGTGCCCAAGGGCTACATCTACGCGGCCATGGGCTTCTCGGCTCTGGTCGAGGGGCTCAACATGCTGGCCCGCCGCAAGAAGCGGAAGGATTCAGGCGGCGCGCATTGAGTTGACTGCCGAGCGCGGCGACACGCGCCGCAGCGCCTGATTGCTAGACACCTTCCAGCACGATGATGGTCGGGCGGTCGGGCAAGCTCCTCAGCGACACTTTCAGCGAGCGGCTTGGACGGAATTCGACGGCAAAGCCCTCGCCCATCATGGCTGTGAACTCGCCGATCGGCGTGGCATGCCGGTGCATCGGCAGGATCATCGACGAATAGAGCCGCGTGGTGATCTCGCTCATCGAGCCGAGCGACTGGGTCATGCCGCCGTCGATCGGGACCATCAAAATATCGAGGCGGCCGATCTGGCCGAACTGCGCGTCGCTGAGCTTGGTGTGCAAATGGCCGAGATGGCCGATGCAAAGTCCCGCCACTTCGAAGATGAAGATCGAGTTGCCGTCACGCTCCAGGTCGCCGCCCCAAGTGCGGATGTCCGTCGTCACGTTGCGGATGTAGACATCATCGACGACGACGGCATGCCTCGCCGGCCCGCCATCCGGGTTCCAGCCGCGCAGCACATATTCGATGTTGGGATCGGGATGGTCCGTGTAATGCGTGCGATGCGCCTTGTTCATGGTGGCAACGCGCGGCAGCGGATCGTAGCCGTAGACGCCCGAGAAATCGGTCGCGATGCGCACGCCGGCCGGCGTCTCGATGAGATAGGTCGAATGCCCGGCATAGGTGATCGTCACATCGCCTTCGACGAAAGCCTGGGCAAGGATCGGGGCGTCCCGCCTCAGAGGCGCCAAACTCGCATAGGTCGCCGAGGGCAGCGCGTTGGCGATGGCGACGCATTTGGAAGGGGGCGGCTCATCCTGTGCGGAAGCGGCAAACGGCCAGAGCAGGGAGGCGCAGAGCACGGCGGCAGAAAGGCGGAACATGGCGGTCTTTCCGAGGGGTGCGGTCACGTCACGATAGCGCGCGGGGCGCAAGTGGCCAGCCGACACGGCTCGCCCGAGGTCACGTTTTCGCGAGTGTCGGATCGCCCCTCCAGAAGTTCCAAACGGCCGAAACCGGCGCTCCGTCTGGACTTTTTTCCCGACTTATCTTAAGGCGCGCCATTCCGAAAAACCTGCACCAGGACGACGGGGGCTCGATGGCCGGCCATTCACAGTTCAAGAACATCATGCACCGCAAGGGCCGTCAGGACGCGGTGCGGTCAAAAATGTTCTCCAAGCTGGCGCGCGAAATCACCGTCGCGGCCAAGACGGGCATGCCCGACCCGAACATGAATCCGCGCCTCAGGCTGGCGATCCAGAACGCCAAGGCCGAGTCCATGCCGAAGGACAACATCCAGCGGGCGATCAACAAGGCCTCCGGCGGCGACGCGGAGAACTATGAAGAGGTGCGCTATGAGGGCTACTGTCCCGGCGGCGTCGCGCTCATCGTCGAGGTACTGACCGACAACCGCAACCGTTCCGCCTCGAATGTCCGTGCCGCCTTCACCAAGGCCGGCGGGGCGCTTGGCGAAACCGGTTCCGTCTCCTTCATGTGGGACCGCGTCGGCGAGATCTATTATCCTGTTACGGCCGGCGACGCGGAAAAGGTCATGGATGCGGCGATCGAGGCCGGCGCCGACGACGTGCAGTCGGACGAGGACGGCCACACCATCCTTTGCGCCTTCGGCAGCCTCGGCGATGTCTCCAAGGCGCTCGAAGCCTCGCTCGGCGAGGCCGAGTCGGTGAAGGTCATCTGGAAACCGCAGAACAACGTGCCAGTCGACGAGGAACGCGCACAGTCGCTGATGAAGCTCGTCGCCACGCTCGAGGACGACGACGACGTGCAGAACGTCTACGCCAATTTCGAGGTCGACGACGCGACGATGGCCAAGCTCAGCGCTGCATGAGCGAAAAGCCGGTCGTCCGCATCACCTACTGCACCCAGTGCCAGTGGCTGTTGCGCGCCGGCTGGATGGCGCAGGAACTTCTCTCCACCTTTGGCACCGAGCTCGGCGAGGTCGTGCTCGTGCCCGGCACCGGCGGCATCTTCACCATCGCCTGCAATGGCGAGCTGATCTGGGACCGCAAGCGTGACGGCGGCTTTCCGGATGCCGCGAAGCTCAAGCAGCTCGTCCGCGACGTGGTTGATCCCGAGCGCGATCTCGGCCATGCCGACCGCAAGGGACACAAGAAAGCGCAAGCTTCGAGCGTCGACTGACCGCCGCGCCAACCCCTTACCGCAGCGCCATGATGAAGCAGGCGAGCGCGCCGAGCCCGGTGGCGGTGCGGACGTGGTTCCACTTCACCCAGACATCGAGATAGCGCTCCCACAGGGCCGCGCCCTCCCCGCTCGCCGGGTCAACGGCGGCCAGCGCGTCATTCAGCGGCACGTTGAACATCATGGTCACCACCAGAATGCCGACGAGATAGAGCAGGCTGCCGGCGAGCAGCCAGCCTGAGCCGTCCGCGCTCCAGTTCCAGATGGCGGCGACGGCGGTCACGAGGCTGAGCACCGCCGTCCCCATGAACACGGTCAGGAATACCGGGTTGAGGATCGCGACATTCACCGACTGCATGGCTGCGATGCCCTGCGGTGCGCCGAGCCTTGCGAGCGCCGTCATCATGAAGACCGAAAAGACGAAGAACAGGCCAGCCATCAGGCCGCTGCCGAGTGCGGCGACGAAGGTAACGACCGTGATCAGCGGGCCGATCATATGATTTTCTCCTCGGGCAGTGGGGGCGGAAGCAATGCCGCTTCCCCGATTGCGCTGTAGCCGCGGGCCGTGATAGTCAAACAGCCGTTGCGGGTATGATGTAATGGTAGCTTGTCAGCTTCCCAAGCTGAACGCGAGGGTTCGATTCCCTCTACCCGCTCCAGCTTGCACCGCAACCCATGAGTGCGTGTAACAACTTCTGTTACATGCCGCCGTACGTGCAACATGCGGCCGAAATCACCAGGGAACATCATCAAAGGGTAAGTCGCTTGCCTCCCATGCGACTTTGGGAGGCCCGATCGCAAAGGGTGTGGGGCTTGCATGCGATCGGGCCATCCTACCTCCGTAAGAGCCACGCTCCCACGCATCAGCAAACCCGTCACCGGCCATAGATTTCGAAGTCGAAGTAGCGCTTCCGGATCGTATCGTAGGCGCCATCGGCGAGGATCGCATCGAGCGCCGCCTCAAGCCGGTCCCGCAGTTCGACATCATCCAGCCTGACCGCAATGCCCGCCTCAGCGCCCGTGCCGGCGACGTCGCCGACCATGATGCAGCAATTCGCTTCGTCGGACTTCATCCAGTCGACAAGCTGGACCTTGTCGGAGAGAACCGCATCCAGGCGGCCGTTCGACAGGTCCAGCATGGCCTCGATCTGGCTCGGATAGGGCTTCAGTTCAGCGCCTGACGCGCCGAAAGTATCGGCCGCGTAGTTGGCCTGCCAGGTCTGGCCCTGCACGCCGAGTGTCCTGCCGGCAAATGCCGACGGCTCCGTCGTCGCCAGCCCGGCCTCCTTGCGGGCGACGATCGCCAGCGGGGTGGCGTAATATTTGTGCGTGAAGAGCACGTGCTTCCTGCGCTCGTCGGTGATGGTAAGCGACGCCATGATGATGTCGATCTTGCCCGCCTGGAGCGCCGGGATCAGCCCGTCCCAGTCGACCGCGACG
>JAEYXI010000553.1 GCA_023428515.1 Pseudomonadota bacterium
CCCCTTCCGCGTCGATGAAAGCCAGGAAATGCCCAGCCGCGCCGAAGCCGCCGATGACGCGGCCGGCATCTTCCTCTCTAGCACCAGCGATCTCCGCCGGCTGCGCGAGCAGGATCGCCTCCTCGCCGTCGGGCAGCATCACGGCGCTTGCCAGGAATTCCAACGCCCGGCTCGACACGCCTCTGGCGACCCGCACCAGAAGCGCACGGTCGCGGCCGATATCGGGAAAGCCGCTGGTCGCCGCGATCTGCCGCTTCGCTGCCGCGCCAAGCGGGGCTTCGGCGCCGAGCGCGGTCTCGACGTCGGCGTGGCCGAACAGCGCCGCGCCTGGGCCGTTCGCCCAGATGATCTCCGCGAGGTCATTCGACAGGATGACGAGCGCGTCGCCCGCGGCGAAGCGCCCACGCACCTCGTCGAGCGCGGCGACGTCGAGGAAGGAATAAGAGGCTTGCGCCATGCGACCCGAAATCCTTGGCAGACCTGCGTCTGCGATTAACCCTTTATTAATAAAAGCCGGGCTGTCCCGCGTCCACCGAAGTGGTGTCGGCAATGAGGCAAATTGCCGGTTTTGGTTAATCTCCCCAAGCACTTATGGTGCAATGCACCAAAAATGTTGCAATGCACAATAAAGTGCGCTATACGGGACGCCATACCTAAACAAGACGGCCCAACGCGACGGCCAGTGCCAGCTTGCGAGCCGCTTCTACCAAAGGACAGGAAAATGGCCAAGACGGCAGAAAAAAACGCTGAGTTCATCGAGAACATCGAATTCCCGAGCTTCGACGCCTCCAAGGCGACCGACCAGATCCGCGCCTTCGCCGAGAAGAGCGTCGAGCAGTCGAAGGAAGCCTATGCCAAGCTGAAGAGCGGCGCCGAGGAGACCCAGAAGGCTCTCGAGACGACCTTCGAAGCCGCCAAGACCGCTTCCGGCGACCTGTCGCTCAAGACCATTTCCGCGTTCCGTGCCAACGCCGAGTCGAGCTTCGCCCATCTCGAAGCGCTCATCGGTGCCAAGTCGCTCTCCGAGATCGTCGAACTGCAGACCTCCTTCCTGCGCAAGCGCGTCGAGATGAGCGTCGAGCAGGCCAAGGACTTCCAGGCCGCCGCCAGCAAGGCCGCCGAGAAGGTCTCCGCCCCGATGAAGGGCGTCTTCGAGAAGGCCGCCAAGGAACTCAAGGTCGCCTGACGCGTTCTGGCGATAAGTCATACCGGAAGGCGGCACCTCCTCCCGCTTCCTTCCGGGCAACAGCCGGCATCCTCCTCCCGCCGGCTCGTGACAGGAAAAGGCCGGCACCTCCTCCCGCCGGCCTTTTCTTTTGTCCGTCTTTCCCCGCCAGCCAACGCAGTTTCGGCTTTGCCGGGGAATGGGGTTGAATTAAATTGCGATAGCCCGTATGGACCCCTCGCCGAAGCGGCCTGGACAGGTCGCCGAGCGAGCCGTTCACGGCACGTGCCGTTGTAGCTCAGTTGGTTAGAGCGCCGGATTGTGGATCCGGAGGTCGGTGGTTCGAGCCCACCCAACGGTACCACCCAAAACTGTCTGGTATCCCCTGTTCGCCGATTCAACGACGACTCGCACCTACTGGAAATCGAAGGCGCTGAGGCCGGTGACCATCTCGTCCAGTCCCAGCGGGCGCGTCACAGGCGGCTCGGCGCGGGCGAGGCAGCCGGCGCGTTCGCAGAGCCGGCAGGCCGGGCCGATCGGGGTCGGCGTTGCGGGCAGCGCCGCGCCGTAGACGATCTGGTCTCGAAAGGAAATATCGCAGCCGAGCAGCATCGCGGTGCGGCGCGGACGTTCGCCGAATGCGCCTTGCGGCCCGTCCAGCGTGCGGGCGATGGTCAGGAAGCCTGCGTCATCGGGCATCTCGACGGACTCGACCAGCAGCCTGCCCGGCTCGGCGAAGGCGGCATGGACGGCAAGCTTCGGACAGCCGCCGCCGAAAGCCGCGGCGGGAAAGCCCTGGGCTCCGGCGCGGCGCAGCCGGTTGCCGGCGCTGTCGATCTCCATCAGGAAAAAGGGCACGCCGGCTGAGCCCGTCCGCTGCAGCGTGGTGAGGCGGGTCGCCGCTTGCTCGAAGGAGACACCGAAGCGGGCGGCGAGCACGCTTATGTCGTAGCGGGTACGGGCAGCCGCCTGATGAAAGGCTGCATAGGGCATCATCAGCGCATGGGCGGCGTAGCGGGCAAGCTCGAAGCGGGCGAACCTGCGCGCCTCGTCGGACGACAGTTTCAGCGCCTCGATCTCGGCCGCCACCGCGTCGCGCATGCGGATCAGACAGGCTTCCACGGCGACTTCGCGCAGTTGGTCGGCACGCGACAGTCGCTCGGAGAGGAAAAGCCTTTGCGAATGGCGATCATAGCGGCGGCGCCAATTGGGCATGGTGGCAGCCGGCAGCACCCTGACCGTGATGCCGTGCTCCTTGCGCAGCCATGCTTTCAGCACCGCGAAAAGATCGTCGCCGGGATCGATCTCGGCAGCGAAGGCCTCGGCGGTTCCCTCGAGCGCAGGAAAATGGGCGGGGCGATGCTCGAAAACCTCCCTGACTTCGTCCACCGGCAGGCGGGCGGCGGACAGCATCGTCGCCCTGCCCTCGCCGGCGAGCAGCGCGTTGAGGTCGGTGAGGCGCTCAGCCTGCTCGCGATAGGCGCGGAAGAGTTTTTGCATCGCGGCAGCCGCGTTTGGCGCGGTCTCGGCGAGGTCGATCAGTTCCTGGTCGCCGGGCAGTTCGCCCGACAGCAGCGGGTCCGAGAACACCTCCTTCAGCGCCGCCACCGAGCCGCGCGTCTCGGCCTGCAGCTCGTGCGGATCGATGCGGTAGACCGAGGCGAGCTTCAGGATGAGCTGGACCGTAATCGGCCGCTGGTTTCGCTCGATGAGGTTGAGGTAGGAGGGCGATATGCCCAGCCCCTCGGCCATCGCTGTCTGAGTGAGAGACCGTTCCATGCGCAGGCGGCGAATGCGCGGACCGGCGAAGATTTTTTGGTCAGCCATGCAGCGTCCCTGTCGATTTACAAATATTTACAGATTTACACAGCTTGCTTGTCAAGCGCTCGACTTATTTTCCTTTATTTTCCAGCATTTCGCAAGTCTTCGCTCGCTTTCTGGTACCTGTTTTGTAAATGAAGTCATATCGGAAGCGGGACCATCGGCGCCGCTTATATGCCAAGCATGATCCGCAGGAGCCCTCTATGACCAATTTTTACAACCTTGTTCCCTCCGCGCCCAAGGGCCGCTTCGACGCTATCGAGCGCCCTTATCTGCCGGAGGACGTGGAACGGCTGCGCGGGTCCATCCAGATCCGCCATACGCTGGCCGAGAACGGCGCCAACCGCCTGTGGAAGCTCATCCACGAGGAGGACTTCGTCAACGCGCTCGGCGCCGTCACCGGCAACCAGGCGATGCAGCAGGTCCGCGCCGGGCTGAAGGCGATCTACCTCTCGGGCTGGCAGGTCGCGGCCGACGCCAACACGGCGGGCGCGATGTATCCCGACCAGTCGCTTTATCCGGCCAACGCGGCGCCCGAACTGGTGCGCCGCATCAACCGCACGCTGCAACGCGCCGACCAGATCGAGACGGCGGAGGGCAACGGGCTGTCCGTCGAAACCTGGTTCGCGCCAATCGTTGCCGACGCTGAGGCCGGTTTCGGCGGGCCGCTCAACGCCTTCGAGATCATGAAGGCCTTCATCGAGGCGGGCGCCTCCGGCGTGCATTTCGAGGACCAGCTGGCGTCCGAGAAGAAGTGCGGCCATCTCGGCGGCAAGGTGCTTATCCCGACCGCCGCGCATATCCGAAACCTCAATGCAGCGCGGCTCGCGGCCGATGTGATGGGTACGCCGACATTGATCGTCGCGCGCACCGACGCGGAAGCCGCAAAGTTGCTGACGTCGGACATAGACGAGAACGACAAGCCGTTCGTCGACCATGACGCCGGCCGCACGACGGAAGGTTTTTATCAGGTCAGGAACGGCATCGAGCCCTGCATCGCGCGGGCGATCGCCTATGCACCGCATTGCGACCTGATCTGGATGGAAACAGGCAAGCCCGATCTCGCGCAGGCGAGGAAGTTCGCGGAAGCCGTGCACAAGGCACATCCGGGCAAGAAGCTAGCCTACAATTGCTCGCCGTCGTTCAACTGGAAGAAGAACCTCGACGACGCGACCATCGCCATGTTCCAGCGCGAGCTCGGCGCGATGGGCTACAAGTTCCAGTTCATCACGCTCGCCGGCTTCCACCAGCTCAACTACGGCATGTTCGAGCTGGCGCGGGGTTATCGCGACCGCCAGATGGCGGCCTATTCCGAGTTGCAGCAGGCGGAATTCGCGGCGGAAGCCAACGGCTACACCGCGACCAAGCACCAGCGCGAAGTCGGCACCGGCTATTTCGACGCCGTGTCGATGGCGATCACCGGCGGACAGTCGTCGACCACCGCCATGCATGAATCAACCGAACACGAACAATTCCGCCCGGCGGCGGAGTAATCCTTCGACAAGCTCAGGATGAGGGCAAAGGAGAAGACCATGAACGTCAGACCCCAAGTCAAGCAGCGCGCCGAGGAGCAGGCGTCGGCGATGAGCACCGACCAGCAGACGGCGATTCGCGTGCTGGCCAACGACCTGCACCGGCTGAACCAGGCGGTGATGCAGGCGGTCGACGCCGGCGTCTCGGTCGAGCTCGTCCGTTCGGCCAGGCATCACGGCGGCAACGGCAACTGGGGCGACCTGCTGATCCCCGTCGTGGTGACGCAGCAGCCGACGCGATAATCCGAAGCGCCCACGGCGGGGCACGGGTTGTGCCTCGCCTCGAGCCGCCCGTAGACTCTCCGTTAAGCCTGTGATTCCACGGCGGAACACAATGTCGCTATTGGCGTTGACCCCGGTGCCGAATTGTTGTTCGGCAGCCCTATCGTGCGGCATTTCAAATCCAGGGTGTGTTCCAGGCCATGACGGCATCGCGGGTCGAACCGGGCTTCGACCAGGACAGGAATTTCGCGGAACGGGACGCCGCGCATGGACTGGCACCCGACATGTCGAGGGTGCTCGTTGCCGGCAACTCGCAGATCAACCGGATCGTGGTTTGCAAGATCGTCGAGCGGTCGGGGCTGAAGCCGGTCAGCGAGCCCCCCGTGGGCGCGGTGCGCGTGCTGCCGCTGTTGTTTCCGGGTCTCGTCATCCTCGACGGCGGCCCCGACAACACGGATTGCGACAGCGTGATCGCCGGCGTGGTGGCGTTGCGCCGCGCGGCGGGCAAGAACCTGCCGGCGGTGATCCTGCTCTCCAACCGCAGCGGCGAATCGGTGTCGCTGCGCGGCACCGTCGACGCGGTGGTGACGAAACCCTTCACCACCGACCACCTGCAGCCCGTGGTGGAGCAGTTGCTGCATAAAGCGCGAGGCTAGGCGCGCCGGCCTGCCACCCCTTCCCTTTGCCGATGCCGCGCGGCTATAGTCCGAAATCCGCAACATCCAATCGGTGATCGATGCCACCCGCCAAGAAGGAAGCCCGTCCGTCGAGCCGCACGGGGCGTGTCCGCACGCCCGCTTTCGTGAAAAACCGCCGCGGCGTGAAGAACTGGAAGGAAGTCAGCGCCTGGCTCGAATGGCGCGGCATCGAAGACATAGAGTGCATCACGCCCGACCAGGCCGGCATCGCGCGCGGCAAGATGATGCCGTCGAAGAAGTTCACCTCGAACACGTCGCTCGCCTTGCCGTCCGCCGTCTTCATGACGACGATCTCCGGCGGCTATCCGGAAGACGGCAACGGCTTCTCCTATCCCGAGGACGATGGCGACCTGAAGCTGATGCCCGATCTCGGCACGCTTTCCGAGGTTCCCTGGGAGACAGACCCGACGGCGCAGGTGATCTGCGACCTCGTCCACCAGGACGGGCGCTCGGTGGAATTCACGCCGAGGAACGTGCTGAAGCGCGTGATCGCCGCCTATGAGGCGCGCGGCCTGAAGCCGGTCGTGGCGCCCGAGATCGAATTCTACCTCGTGCGCAAG
>JAEYXI010000636.1 GCA_023428515.1 Pseudomonadota bacterium
CTATCCCTATGGCTGTGCCGAGCAGACGACCAGCCGAGCGCTGCCGCTGCTCTATGTCAGCGAGCTTGCTGCCAGTTCCGGCCTGAAGGACGAGCCGGAGCTCAAGGAGCGCATTCAAAACGCCATCTGGCGCGTGCTGAACTACCAGTCCTCGTCGGGCAGTTTCGGTCTCTGGGGACCGGGCTCGGGCGACCTCTGGCTCGACGCCTATGTCTCGGATTTCCTGACCCGCGCCCGCGAGAAGGGTTACGAGGTACCGGCGCAGGCCGTCAGCCAGGCGCTCTCCAACCTGCAGAACGCGCTCGCCTACGACATTGATCTGGAGGACCGCGGCTCGGAGATCGCCTATGCGCTCTATGTGCTCGCCCGCAACAAGCGGGCGTCCGTCGGCGACCTCCGCTACTACTCCGACACGCAGCTCGAAGCCTTCTCGAGCCCGATGGCGGTAGCGCAGCTTGCCGCGAGCCTGGCGCTCTACGGCGATGCGCAGCGTTCCGAAGCAACGTTCACGGCGGCGCTCCAGCTGGCGAAAAACACGCCGGAATATGACTGGTACCACTCCGACTACGGTTCCAGGCTGCGCGATGGCGCCGCCATCCTGGCGCTCGCCGCCGAAAGCCGGCCGATGCCGTCTATCGTGCCGGAACTCGTCAAGCTCGTTGCGGCCGAACGCGCCGCGACGCGCTGGACGAGCACGCAGGACGAGGCCTGGATGCTGCTGGCGGCGCGCGCCCTGCAGACCGGCAACGCCTCGCTGCAGCTGACCGTCGACGGGGCACCCTATACCGGCGCCTTCGCCAGGACCGTAACCGGCGAGGAACTGCTTGCGCAGCCGATCACCGTGGCCAACGCCGGCACGACGCCGATCCAGGCGGTGGTGACGACGGTGGCCGCGCCGGTGCAGCCGCTGCCGGCCGGCGGCGACGGCTTCACCATCTCGCGCGCCTACTACCGCATGGACGGCAGCGAGGCGAATGTGACGGAGGTCACGCAGAACGAGCGCTTCGTCGTCGTGCTGCGCGTCAACGAGAGCAACGACTGGGCCTCGCGCGTGCTGGTCAACGACCTGTTGCCGGCCGGCTGCGAGATCGACAATCCGCGCCTCGTCTCCAGCGCGGATCTGGCCAATTTCGGCTGGTTGCAGCGCAGCGACGCGGCGCTTCTGGAGTTCCGCGACGACCGGTTCATCGCGGCCTTCGACCGCGAGGACGGTGCCGACCGCAACATAACGCTCGCCTATGTGGTGCGCGCGGTGACGCCGGGCGTCTTCGTCCATCCGGCGGCAAGTGTCGAGGACATGTACCGACCTCAATATTCGGCCCGCACCTCGACCGGCATGATGGAGGTCAAGGCGCCATAGGGTAGAGCTGAGGGCAGCGCCATGCGTTTCAGGAAATGGCTCCGGCGTTCGGCGATCGTAGGTGGCTCGCTCGCCGCCCTCATCGTCGCTGCCTGGACCGCCTTTGAAGCGGCCGATCGCGCCTTCCCTCCCCCGCTGCCCGAACAGCTTGCGGTCTCGACCGAGGTCGTCGATCGCGACGGCGCCCTGCTTCGCGCCTACGCGACACCCGACGGCCGCTGGCGACTGGCAACGACGCTCGATCAGGTCGATCCGCAATTCGTGAAGATGCTGGTTGCCTACGAGGACAAGCGCTTCTTCGACCATGCCGGCGTCGACGCCATCGCGCTCGCCCGCGCAGCGACTCAGTTCGCCACGAACGGCCGCATCGTGTCGGGCGGCTCGACGCTCTCCATGCAGCTCGCACGGCTGATCGAGCCGCGCGAAAGCCGCAGCTTCGGCCGCAAGATCCGCCAGATCTTTCGGGCGATCCAGATCGAGCGGCGGCTTTCCAAGCAGGAGATACTCGAACGCTACCTGACGCTCGCGCCCTATGGCGGCAATTTGGAAGGCGTGCGCTCGGCCTCGCTTGCCTGGTTCGGCAAGGAGCCGAAGCGCCTCGGCGTCTCGGAGGCCGCGCTCCTTGTCGCACTGCCGCAACTGCCCGAGCGACGCCGCCCCGACCGCAACCCCAGCGGTGCGCAGGCTGCGCGCGACCGTGTGCTGATCCGCATGGTCAGCGCTGGTCTGCTCGGCGAATTGGAGGCCGGACGCGCCGCGCTCGAAGAGGTCTCGGCCGTCCGCCGCCCCTTGCCGGCGTTGGCCGCCCATGTGGCGGATGCCGCGCTGCGCAGCCACCCCTCCGAGCCACGCCATCAACTCACGATCAGGCGAAGCGTGCAGGAAGGGCTTGAAGCGGTCGCGCGTGACGCGGCGAGGCGCATAGGCCCGCGCATCTCCGTCGCGATAGTAATGACCGACGCCATGACCGGCGAGATCCTCGGTGAAGTCGGCTCGGCGGACTATTTCGATGCCAGCCGTTCCGGCTGGATCGATATGACCCGCACCCTGCGCTCGCCGGGCTCGACGCTGAAACCTTTCATCTATGGCCTCGCCATCGAGGAAGGACTGGTTGCGCAGGAGACGCTGATCGAGGACCGCCCCGCCGATTTCGCCGGCTACCGGCCGAAGAACTTCGACATGACCTATCAGGGCGACGTGACCGTGCGCCAGGCGCTGCAGCTCTCGCTCAACGTGCCGGCGATCCGCCTGCTCGACGCCGTCGGCCCGCAGCGCCTCGTCTCGCGCTTCCGCCAGGCCGGTGTGACGCCTGCCTTGCCTCCCGGCGAGGCGCCCGGCCTCGCGATCGGCCTCGGCGGCGTGGGGATCACGCTGCGCGACCTCGTCCAGCTCTACACAGGCCTGTCGAATGGCGGCAAGGCAAAGGTGCTACGCGACGGTTCGGAAAAGGACACGCCGACGCCGCTTGCCAACGGCATGGTGCTTGAGGATCAGGCGGCATGGCAGGTCAACGACATGCTCGCTGGCGTAAGGCCTCCGGTCGGTGCGGCCCCGCGCGCCATCGCCTACAAGACCGGCACTTCCTACGGCAACCGCGACGCCTGGTCTGTGGGCTATGATGGTCGCTACGTTCTCGGCATATGGGTTGGCCGCCCCGATTCCGGCTCGGTGCCGGGCATCTCGGGCTACGAAACAGCCGCGCCCGTTCTGTTCGAGGGTTTCGTGCGCTCGGGACTGGCCGCGACACCGCTCAGGCGTCCGCCGGCCGGCGCCTTCCGTTCCGCCCACGGCGATCTGCCGGTGACGCTGGAACGCTTTGTCTCTGTGCAGGGCGGCGAACTTGCCCCTGCCCCGCGCGCCGTCTCAGAACCCGCGCCGCGCATCGTCTTCCCGCCCGACGGTGCACGGGTCGAATTGGGCACCGCTACTGCCGACGCAACCCCGCTGGTGCTGAAACTGCAGGGGGGACGCGCCCCGTTCCGCTGGCTCGCCAACGGCAAGCCGCTCAGCGAGATCGGCCGCCGCCGTGAGACCACCTGGCAGCCCGACGGCGCAGGCTATTCGACGCTCACGGTCATCGACGCCGCCGGCCGCGCGGCCAGCGTAAAGGTGTTCGTCGAATAAACCGGACATGGAACCGTATCCGCGCGATACGCGTTTCCATTGCCGGATTCGGGTTGCCTCGATGCCCCGATGGAAAAAAATTTCATATACGAAAAGCAGCGATACGAATTTTGCTCCGATGACGGGAAAAAGGGAACGGCCGCCACAATCCTAAATCTATAATTTTGATAGAGTTTGAGTGCGATCAACGGAGGCAGACCAATGACCAGATTCGCATCCCGCTCTCTCCTCGCTGGCCTGCTGGCTGGCGCAGTTCAGCTTGGCGCCCTCGGCTTCGCTTTCGCTGACACCACGCTTCTCAACGTTTCCTATGACCCCACCCGTGAGCTCTACAAGGAGTTCAACGCGGCCTTCGCCGCCAAGTGGAAGGCCGATACCGGCGAAACCATCACCATCCAGCAATCACATGGCGGCTCCGGCAAGCAGGCGCGCGCCGTGATCGACGGCCTCGAGGCCGATGTCGTGACGCTGGCACTCGAAAGCGACATCAACGCGATCGTCGAGAATGGTGGCAAGATCAACGCCGACTGGCGCAAGCGCCTGCCCCACAATTCATCGCCCTACACCTCGACCATCGTGTTCCTGGTGCGCAAGGGCAATCCCAAGGGG
>JAEYXI010000672.1 GCA_023428515.1 Pseudomonadota bacterium
GGCGGAGTTCGGCCTGTGACCTGCCTGCGCGGCTTGACCTGGAGCCATCCGCGCGGCTACGACCCGATGGTCGCCTGCTCGGCGTTTTGGAAGGAGAAGACCGGCGTCTTGATCGAGTGGGACAAGCGCTCGCTGCAGGACTTCGAATCCTTCCCGGTCGAGGAACTGGCGCGCGCCTATGACCTGATCGTCATCGACCATCCGCATGTCGGCCAGATCACGGGCGAGGGCTGCCTTGCGCCGCTCGACGTGCGGGGCCGGGAGAGCGAGCGCGACGCGCTTGCGAAGGGGAGCGTCGGAAAGTCCTATCCGAGCTACAACTGGACCGGCCGGCAATGGGCGTTCCCGATCGACGCGGCGACGCAGGTGCAAGCCTACCGCCCCGACCTGCTGGCCGGGCCGGCGACGTCATGGGCCGAAGTCGTCGCGCTGGCGAAGGACGGGCTGGTGCTCCTGCCGATGCGGCCGCCGCACTCGCTGATGACCTTCTACACGCTCTCCGGAAACCTCGGCGTACCTTGCGCCGTCGTCGGACCGGGCGACCTGGTCGACGAGGCCCATGGCGCGCGCGTCTTCGACAGGATGCACGAGATCGCCGGACTGGTCGATCCGGAATGCTTCGACATGGATCCGATCGCCGTGTTCGAGCGTATGGCGAAACCGGGCTCGAAGATCGTCTGTTCGCCGCTGATCTATGGCTATGTGAATTACGCGATGGACGGCTTCCGCCCGCATCCGCTGGTGTTCGCCGACATTCCGGTTGCCGGAACATCCGGGCCGGTTGGTTCCGCGCTGGGCGGCACCGGCATCGCCGTCTCGGCTTTCTCTGAAAACAGGCAGGCGGCGATAGACTTCGCCTATTGGATCGCGAGCGCCGACATCCAGCGCGGCCTCTATCCTGCTTCCGGCGGTCAGCCGGGCCATGACGCCGGCTGGACCGACGAGACGGTCAACGCCGCGACTGGCGACTTCTACCGCAACACGCGCGCCACGCTGGAAGGCGCCTGGGTGCGGCCGCGCCACGACGGCTACATGGATTTTCAGCAGGAAGCGTCCGACCGGATCAACGCCGGGCTGAAGCGCAATGAGGAAAGCCGGAAGGTCGTCGCGGATCTCAACCGTCTCTTCCGCGAGAGTTTTTCATAGAGACAGGGCAAGAACCACAATGGAGGAAAACATGGTTCGTTTGGGCAAGCTGCTTCTCACTGCCACATTGCTTACGCCACTCGCCCCGGCTGCGTTCGCACAGGACGTGTCGGGTGTCATCGGGAGCCTTCCCGCCGAACTGAAGGCACAGTACGAAGGCGCGCCGCAGAAAATCCTGCCGTCTGCGTGGGACAATTTCACGCCGCCGGCCAAGCCGTGGAAGTGGTGCCACTCGGAATCCTACCAGGGCAATCCGTGGCGGGTGTCCGTCATCAACGAGTTGAAGCGGCTGGTCGAAGGCCTCAAGGCCGACGGCACTGTGGAAAGCTTCGAGGTCTCGGACTCCAACAACGATCCGGCCCAGCAGATCAACCAGATCCGTGCCTTCATCGACAAGGGCTGCTCGATCATCACTTCGATCCCCGGCTCGGCGACCGCACTCGATGAAGCCATCGATGCGGCTGCCAAAGCGGGCATCCCGTTCATCACGGCCGCCGGCTCGGTGACCAGCCCGAACGCCATCAATGTCGACTCCAACTACGCGCGCTGGGGCTATGACATGATGACCGCAATCGGCAAGGAGAAGGCCGACGCCAGTGTTCTGCTGGTCGAAGGCATCGCCGGCCATCCGATCGTCGTGCAGGAGCGCGAGGGTGCCGACAAGGCGCTCGCCGAGAATACCGGCCTGAAGATTGCGCGCTCGGTGAACGGCAACTGGACGGCCAATGTCACCAAGACTGTCGTGCTGCAGGCGATCGCCACCAATCCGGCGCCGATCGACGCGGTGTGGACCACCGGCTCGGAAAGCCGCGTGGTCGCCGAAGCGTTCGCAGAAGCCGGCCGTCCCGCGCCGCTGATCACCGGCTCAATCACTGGCGACGCGCTTGGTTATTGGAAGGCCAATCCGGACAAGTATCGCTTTGAAGGCCATGCGGTGCTTCCGGGCTGGACCGCGCAGACGCTCTTCCGTGTCGGCGTGCGTACGCTCGAAGGTCAGAAGCCGAAGTTGAACACGCTGCTGATCCCGATTCCGCCGGTCCATAATGCCGACCTCGACAAGTGGTACAGGGACTGCATGACGGCCGATGCCGTTTCGGTCTTCCCGGTTCCGCCGACGGACCCGATGCCGGAGGAGTGGCTCGACGCCTATTTCGCCAGCCCCGCGCCGACCAAGGGTTGGGACTATTCCAAGGTGCCGGACGCCTGCGCCGCGCAGTAAGCTAAGATAGATATCGATGACGGGGCAGCCCCTCGGCTGTCCCGTCTCTTCATTCCAGAGGCCGACGCTCGCTGCCATGCTCGAGGTCAAGAACATATCCAAGCACTACGGCGAGACGGTTGCCCTGTCGGATGCGTCGATCGCGTTCCGGGCGGGCACGATCCATACGATTCTGGGCGAAAACGGCTCGGGCAAGAGCACCCTGGTGAAGCTGCTCTCCGGCATCGTGCATCCTGATTCCGGTACGATCGAACTGGAGGGAAGGGCATTCGCCGCACGTGAGCCGGCCGCATTCCAGAAGGCGGGCTTCGCAACGGTTTTCCAGGAGGTTCTGATCGCGCCCGATCGCTCCGTGACGGACAACATTTTGCTTGGCATGGACGGCCTGCTGAAGCGCAACATCCCGCGCGCCGAACGGCGCGAGCGCGCCGCGGCTGTGCTTGCACGCTTCGCGCGCACCGAAGTGCCGCTCGACCTGCCGGCGGGCCTGCTGCCGCTCGCCGCCCAGCAGCTTGTCGTTCTCGCGCGGGCGATTGCCCGCGATCCACGTATCCTGATCCTCGATGAGATCACCGCGGCACTCGACTTCGCCGACCGTGCCGCGGTCTTCGACCTGATGCGCGAACTCGCCGGGCAGGGCGTTCTCAACCTCATCATCACGCATCGCATGGACGAGGTGACCGCGCTCTCCGACCGCATCTCCATCCTGCGTGGCGGCAAGGTGGTGCGAACCGAGGATGGCGGCGTCTCGACGCCTGAGGAGTTGCTGAAGGCGATGGCGCCGCAGACCGCGAAGGAACTGGCGCATGGCTGAAGCCGTATCGCTCCAGGCGCGCAGCGTATCACTGAAGTCCGGCCGCGCCGCGATCGCAGAGACCGTCCGCGCCGGCGAGATCATCGGATTGGCGGGGCTCGATGGTCACGGCCAGGAGGCCTTCCTGAAGGCAATGGCCGGGCTGGAGGCACCGGCGAACGGCGAGATCGTGCTTGAGGTCGAGGGTCGCAGCCGGCCGATCACCAGCCTCGCGAAAGCGGCTTCCGCCGGCATCGCTTATTTGCCGCGCGATCGCCGCTCGACGGGCATATTCCCCACCCAGTCCATACTCGACAATTTCGCCATCTCGACGGTCGGCCGCGACATGCGCTTCGGACTGATCAGCAAGGCCGAGCGCCGCAAGCGCTACGAGGCCTACCGCGAAAAGCTGTCGATCGTCGCGCCTCGGCCGGACGCACCGATCACGTCCTTGTCTGGTGGCAACCAGCAGAAAGTGCTGCTTGCGCGGGCACTCGCGCTGGAACCGAAATTCCTGTTGCTCAACGATCCGACCCGCGGCGTCGATGTCGCGACAAGGCATGTGCTCTACGACGTGTTTCGCGGCCTCGCTGCGGAAGGCATGGCGCTGGTCATCCTGTCTAGCGAGATCGAGGAGATCCTGGTGCTCTGCCATCGTGTCCTGGTGTTCCGCGAGCACGAGGTTGCGGCGCGGTTCTCAGGCGAAGGCATGACCACTGACGCCGTGATCGCCGGCATGTTCGGGAGGGCGGCGTGAACCCGCTCACCCGTTCGCTCGGTGAATTCGTTCGCAGCGCCGGCTTTGCGCTGGTGCTGCTCGTCCTGCTGCTTGCGGTCAACCTCGTGCTCAACCCCGCGCGCTTCCATCCGGCGGCATGGGGCACGCTGATCGGCCTCGCCGCGCCGCTGATCGGGGCCGCGGTGGCTTCGGCTCCCGTCATCCTCGCCGGGCGTGGAGGCATCGATATCTCAGTCGGACCGCTGATGGGTTTCATCAACGCGGTCGTCATCCAGACGCTGTTCCTGCAAGCCGGAATTTCGTCGCCGCTCGTCATTGTGCCGGCAGCACTCTTGATCGGCGCTGCGGTCGGTGCGGCCAACGGCTTCATGGCGACCGTTCTGCGTATCCAGCCGATCGTTGCGACGCTCGGCTCCTATCTCATTCTCGCGGGCGTGACGCTGACCATCCTTCCGGCGCCCGTCGGGCCTGCCCCGGCCTGGCTTAAGGCTATGGCGGGACCGTACTCGATCCTTCCGCTGGGGACGATCTTCGTGCTTTGGTGGCTAGTCAGGCGCACGCCTTATTATGACCAGTTGATGGCGGTCGGCAGCGATGACCGTGCGGCCTACACAGCCGGCGTGCCGGTGACCAAGGTGCGTTTCATCGCCTATGTCATGACTGGCGTGCTCGCCGGCATCGCCGGCCTCATGCTTACCGCGTTGATCGGCTCGGCCGATCCAAACATCGGTCCGACCTACACGTTGATCGCCATCGCCGCCGTATCGCTCGGCGGCGTCAGCCTCGCTGGCGGCAAGGGCGGGCTGGTCGGCGCGGCCGTCGGTGCGATCGACATCTTCCTGCTGCAGAGCCTGCTTACGGCATTCAACGTCTCGACCTACGTGCTGCAGGTCGCCTATGGCGCCATTCTCGTTACCGCTGTCATCCTGACAGCCCTGCAAGACAGGCTCGCCTTGCGTGGAGCGTCGCGATGAACGTCCTTCGAAGCTGGCTCGCAACGACCAATGGGCGCATCGCCGCGGCATTCCTGGTTGCGCTGGCCCTTCATCTGATCGGCACCGCGCTGATCCCGGGATATTCGGCGCCCTTCGCGATCCGTGCCATCCTGGTGCTGGCGGCGCTGCTCGCCGTCGCGTCGGTCGGCCAGACACTGACCGTCATCATCGGCGGCATCGACCTGTCGATACCCTTCGTGATCGGCTTCGCCAATGTGGTCGCGGCTCAACTCTACGGGCAGGGTTGGAATTTCATCGCCGTCTGCGCGCTGGTCGGAGTGCTCGCCGTCGGCATCGGCGGGTTGAACGGCCTGATTTCGCGCGGCCTCAACATCCACCCGCTGATCGTCACGCTCGGCATCGGCATGATCGTGCAGGGCCTAGTGCTGCTCTGGACGAAGGGCTTTCCGTCCGGCTCGGCGCCGCCGGCGGTGTCTGCTTTCGTCTCGATAGGCGGCTCGGTCGGTCCGCTGCCGGTCCCATGGCTGGTACCATCGGTCGCCGTGATGACGGCGCTGATCGTGCTGGTGCTTGCGCGTACGCCCTATGGTCGCCGCCTCTACGCGCTGGGCAGCAATCCCGGGGCCGCGCCATTGGCACTCATCGATCCGCTGAAGATGTGGGTGATCACTTATGCGGCGAGCGCATTCTTCGCTGCCGTGGCGGGCGTCCTGCTGCTTGGCTTCACCGGCTCCGCCTACGGCGATGTCGGCCAGCCCTACCTGTTCCAGACCATCGCGGCGGTCGTGGTTGGCGGCGCAGCGCTCGTCGGAGGGCGCGGCAGTTATCTCGGCACCATCGCCGGCGTGCTGGTGCTGACCGAGATCAACACGCTGTTGATCGGCCTCGGTTTCAAGCCGGCGGCGGTGCAGGCCGCGCTCGGGCTCATCATCGTCGTGCTCGTGTCGCTCTATGGGCGCGAGCGGCACGTCAGCCAGACTATCTGATACGGGCGCCGCCCTTTCAGCGCGTCTGCTTGACGTCGGAGCCGGCCAGTTGAGAGAGCTTCTCCGCGGTGCCGAGCAGAAGTTCGATCGTGCGCGTGATGTCGGGCGCGCCGGGCGCGTTGACCAGGGTGATGTAGGGCACGGTCAACGCGGCAATCGCTCGTCCGTCGGCACCCAGCACCGGCGCCGACAGATTGTAGACGCCGGCCGTCTGCAGGCTCGACATCATCTCGTAGCCCCGCTCGCGCACCTGGTCGAGTCTGGCGAAAAAATCCGCCGAAGGCTGCGGCCGCTCGCCGCCGCGCGCCTGCTCGGCGATCATCATCTCACGCTCGGCCTGCGTCCTGAACGCCAGCAACACGTGGCCGGAGCCGGTGTCGAAGAGGCTGATATGCGAGCCGACACGGATGGATATGCCCCAGTAACCCGGGGCTTCCTGTTGCGCAATCACCACCGCCGAGCCGCGGTCGAAGACGACGAGCTGGTTGGCTTGCAGCGACTTCTCCGCCAGCTCGCGCATCAGCGGCGTGGCGTAGGAAACAAGCCGGCGAACGGGCTGGTGAAGCTGTGCAAGTCCGAAGAGTTTCAGCGTCAGTGAATACCGGTCCCCTTCCAGACGGGTCACATAGCCCCGCCGGACCAGGCGGTCGAGCATCCGGTAGAACTCGTTCGGGCTGCGTTGGAGGCGTTTGGCTATCTCGGCCTGGCTCAGGCCGCCATCGACCCCCGCCAGCAGTTCCAGTATGTCCAACCCCTTGTCCAGCGCGGGCGCGCGGTAGCGGTCGACCTCGGATTCAGTCTCAGTCTCCCCCAAAAATTCCTCCCCTGTGAATTTTGTCCTGCATATACGCATGGAGCCGACTGGATTGGAAGCGCTGGAGCGCATATTTACCGCGCTTGACTGAAGGATGAAAATACGATTTACAAGTAAATGACGCGCAACGTGGCGCGGGCAAAGGCCGTGGCGCAAGGCTGCGGCGTTAGGGAGGTCACTCATGAACGGATTGCGGTCCGGCGTTTGCGCCGGTGCCTTGCTCGTGGCGTTGGGCGCAGGTTCAGCCTTCGCCCAGGAACTGCCCGGCAAGTTCGACGGCGTCACCATCGACGCCAAGCTGATCGGCGGCCAGCAGTATGAGGCGCTCTACGCGCGCATCCCCGAATGGGAGGCGGCGACCGGCGCCAAGGTGAACGTCATCTCCAAGAAGAACCACTTCGATCTCGACAAGGAGATCAAGTCGGACATCGCCTCGAACAGCATCACCTGGTGCGTCGCGTCGAACCATTCATCCTTCGCGCCGCAGTATCCCGGCATCTACACCGATCTCGCAGCCCTGCTGCCGAAATCCGAGATCGACGCCTTCGTGCAGAGCACGATCGGCGCCTCGACGCTCGACGGCAAGCTCGCCATGCTGCCGCGCGCCCAGTTCGACGTTTCGGCGCTCTACTACCAGAAGAGCCTCTACGAGGACGAAGCCAAGAAGGCCGCCTACAAGGAAAAGACCGGCAAGGATCTGACGCCTCCGGACACCTGGGAAGAAGTCACGGCGCAGGCCGAGTTCTTCGCTTCGCCGCCGGACTTCTACGGCACCCAGTTCGCCGGCAAGGAAGAGGCGATCAACGGCCGCTTCTATGAGATGCTGGTTGCCGAGGGCGGCGAATATCTCGACGCCGACGGCAAGCCTGCCTTCAACTCCGATGCCGGCGTGCGCGCGCTCGACTGGTTCGTCAATCTCTACAAGGCGAAGGCCGTTCCGGCCGGCACCACCAATTATCTGTGGGACGACCTCGGCCAGGGCTTTGCATCCGGCACCGTGGCGCTCAACCTCGACTGGCCGGGCTGGGCAGGTTTCTTCAACGACCCGAAAGCCTCCAAGGTCGCCGGCAATGTCGGCGTGAAGGTCGCGCCCAAGGGCTCTTCGGGCAAGCGCACCGGCTGGTCGGGCCACCACGGCTTCTCGGTCACCGAGAACTGCGCCAACAAGGAAGCCGCCGCTTCGCTCGTCTGGTTCCTGACCAACGAGGACAGCCAGAAGCTCGAATCGGCAGCCGGCCCGCTGCCCACCCGCACGGCCGTCTGGGCGTTCAACATCGAGGCCGCGAAGAGCGACCCGTACAAGACCGAAGTGCTGAATGCCTTCCAGGAAGCCGCCGAGAATGCCTTCGCGGTGCCGCAGACGGCCTCGTGGATCGAGATCTCCAACGCCGTCTATCCAGAGTTGCAGGCCGCTATCCTCGGCGACAAGACCTCGAAGCAGGCGCTCGACGACGCGGCTGCCAAGGCCACTGAGATCCTGCAGGACGCCGGCGAACTCTGATCCGGTAATTCGCGGCCGGGTGACCATCTCCCGGCCGCTGTCCTCCCCGCCGAACTATCGTCGGGGCACGCTTCCTTCACCTGCCTGGACGACATGAAAAACTGGAAGCCATCCGCACCGACGCTTCTGCTGCTGCCGGCCATCATCGTTCTCGCCGCCGTGGTGATCGTGCCGCTGGCGCTTTCCCTTTATTCCAGCTTCACGCCGTTCCGGCTGACCAGGCCCGAGACGTTCTACGTCTTCATCGGCTTCCGCAACTACATCAACATCCTGTCCGACCGGGACTTCTGGATCGCTTTCGGCCGTACGGTGCTCTTGCTCACCGTCGCGCTCAATCTCGAGATGATGCTCGGCCTCGGCCTTGCCATGCTGGTCGAGAAGGCGACACGCGGCCAGCGCCTGCTGCGCACGCTGATGATGTTCCCGATGATGTTCTCGCCGATCTTGGTCGGCTTCCAGTTCAAATTCATGTTCAACGACAATATTGGCCTGGTGAACAACGCGCTGCAGTCGCTCGGCCTGACCGACGAGGCGATCCCGTGGCTGATCGAAGGGCATCTCGCCTTCATCGCCATCACTGTCGCCGAGGTCTGGTCGTCCACGTCGGTCTTCGCGATCCTGATCCTTGCCGGCCTGCTCGCTATGCCGAAGGAGCCGATCGAGGCGGCGCGCGTCGACGGCTGCACGCCCTGGCAGACGTTCCGCTATGTCACGCTGCCCTTCGTCATGCCCTTCGCCTACATCGCCATGACGATCCGCTCGCTCGACGTGGCGCGTGCCTATGACATCGTGAAGATCATGACCGACGGCGGCCCCGCCGGTCGAACCGAGCTCCTGTGGACGCTTGTCGGCCGCACCGCCTACAGCGACGCCCGCATGGGCCTTGCCAATGCGATGGCCTATTTCTCGATCCTGCTGTCGATCCTCTTCACGGTCTATTTCTTCCGCAAGCTCGCTGCGGCGCGCAATCAGATCGGCGCGGAGTGGTAGGATGAACGAGAACGCCGCTGCCCGCCTGAAGAAGACGATCCTGCGCGTCGCCTATTGGATCGGGCTCTTCCTGGCGATGCTGATCATCTGCCTGCCCGGCCTGTGGATCGTGCTGTCGTCGTTTCGGCCGACAGTCGAGATCATGGCGAAGCCGCCAGTCTGGATTCCCAACGAGCTCTCCTTCGACGCCTATGTCGCGATGTTCTCCGGCATCGGGAAGGGCGGCATTCCGGTCATCGACTATTTCCGCAATTCGCTGATCATCTCGGTGACCTCGACGGTGATCGCCATCGTCATCGGCATGGCTGGCGGCTACGCCTTCGCTCGCTATCGTTTCCGCGGCAAGTCCGGCTGGTTCCTCGGGCTGATGCTGACGCGCACGATTCCGGGCATCGCATTGTCGTTGCCGCTCTTCTTCATCTTCGCGCGCATCGGCATCATCGACACGCATTTCGGTCTGATCCTCGTCTATGTCGCGCTCAACATCCCCTTTACGATCTGGCTGATCGACGGCTTTTTCCGCCAGGTGCCGCGCGATCTGGCCGAAGCCGCGCAGATCGACGGCTGCACGCGCTGGCAAGCTTTCTGGCAGGTCGAATTCCCGCTCGCCGGCCCCGGCATCGCATCCGCCGGCATCTTCGCCTTCCTCACCTGCTGGAACGAGTTCGCGCTGGCCTCCCAACTGACGCGCTCGGTTAACTCCAAGACGCTGCCGGTCGGTCTGCTCGACTACACCGCCGAGTTCACCATCGACTGGCGCGGTATGTGCGCGCTCGCGGTGGTGATGATCATCCCGGCGCTGACGCTAACCTTCATCGTCCAGAAGCATCTCGTCGGCGGGCTGACCTCCGGCGCGGTGAAAGGATAACTCCATGACTACAGTCACCCTCAAGAAGCTCGAGAAGCGCTACGGCAATGTCGGCGTCGTGCACGGCATCGACCTCGATGTGGCCGATCGCGAGTTCATCGCGCTGGTCGGCCCCTCCGGCTGCGGCAAGTCGACGACGCTGCGCATGATCGCCGGCCTCGAGGAAATCTCGGGCGGCGAGATCAGGATCGGCGACCGTGTGGTCAACGACCTGCCGCCGCGCTCGCGCAACATCTCCATGGTCTTCCAGTCCTATGCGCTCTACCCGCACATGACGGTGAAGGAGAACATGGGCTTCTCGCTGAAGATCGCCGGGCGCCCGCAGGACGAGATCGAGAAGCGTGTAACGGAAGCCGCACGCATCCTCGATCTTGGTCAGCTCATGGAGCGGCGGCCTTCGCAGCTTTCCGGCGGCCAGCGCCAGCGCGTCGCCATGGGCCGCGCCATCGTGCGCAACCCCGACGTCTTCCTGTTCGACGAGCCGCTTTCCAACCTCGACGCGAAGCTACGCACGCAGATGCGCACCGAGATCAAGAAGCTGCACGCCAAGGTCCAGTCGACGATTATCTATGTCACGCACGACCAGGTCGAGGCGATGACGCTATCCGACCGCATCGTCATCATGCGCGACGGCCATATCGAGCAGGTCGGCACGCCGGACGAGGTGTTCAAGCGGCCGGCGACACGTTTCGTCGCCGGGTTCATCGGCTCCCCGCCGATGAACCTTGTCGAGGCGACCGTCGATGGCGGCGAGCTTCGTTTCGAGGATGGCGCTAGCCTGCCGATCCCTCGCCAGTTCAGGCAGAAGGTCAGTGCCGGCCAAAAGGTGGTGTTCGGGTTGCGGCCGGATGATATCTATCCCAGCGGGCATGGCATCCATGCCGGCGAGGACGAGGATATCCATGCGGTCGAACTGCCTGTTACGATCACCGAGCCGCTCGGCAACGAGACGCTGGTCTTTGTCGAATTCACCGGGCGCGACTGGGTGTCCCGCATGCTGAACCCCAGGCCGTTGCGCTCCGGCGAGCGCGTGGGCATGAGCCTCGACTTGTCGCAGGCCCATCTGTTCGACGCCGGCACCGGACGGTCGCTGAGGAGCTGACGTCATGGCCAGGATCGAAAAAGTCGAACTCCGGATGGTCGACCTGAAGCCGAAGGTCAAACGCACCGATGCGATCCAGAGCTTCGTGAGCCAGGAGACGCCGATCGTCACCATCACGGATTCGGATGGCGCTGTCGGCACCGGCTATTCCTACACGATCGGCACCGGCGGCTCGTCCGTCATGCGTCTCATCGCCGACCATCTTGCGCCGCGCATCATCGGCGACGATGCCGACATGATCGAGGCCATCTGGCACAAGCTGGAATTCGCCACCCATGCGACTACCATCGGGGCGATCACCGCGATTGCGCTCGCCGCGATCGACACCGCGCTCTGGGACCTGCGCGCCAGGAAGCAGGGGCTGCCGCTTTGGAAGCTCGCCGGCGGCGCCAAGGAAAAAGCGCCGCTCTACACCACCGAGGGGGGCTGGCTGCACATAGAGCCGCAGGCGCTTGTGGACGACGCGCTTCAGGCGAAGGCAAAGGGGTTCCGTGGCTCCAAGGTCAAGATCGGCAAGCCGACGGGCGCCGAAGACTTTGCGCGGCTGTCGGCAGTGCGCAAGGCACTCGGCGACGACTATGAGATCATGACCGACTGCAACCAGGGTTTTGCGGTGGACGAGGCCATCCGTCGCGCCGCGCGCCTGAGAGAGCTCGATCTCGCCTGGATAGAGGAGCCGCTGCCGGCCGACGACATCGACGGCCATGTCAGGCTGTCGAACTCCACACCGACGCCGATCGCGGTCGGCGAGTCGCTCTATTCCATCCGTCATTTCCGCGAGTACATGCAGAAGGGCGGCTGCAACATCGTGCAGGTCGATGTCGGCCGTATCGGCGGCATCACGCCTTGGCTGAAAGTCGCCCACGCGGCCGAAGCGTTCGACATTCCCGTCTGTCCGCACTTCCTAATGGAGTTGCACATCAGCCTGGTCTGCGCGGTGCAGAACGGCAAATACATCGAGTACATCCCGCAGCTCGACGACCTGACCGGCAAGCGCATGAGGATCGCCGACGGCTACGGCTACGCGCCGACCGATCCCGGCATTGGGATCGACTGGGACTGGGATAAGGTGAAGGCGCTGTCGATCGCTGAATTCGACAGGACAATCACTGCCTGAGGGAGGAATTTATGCAGCGCATGGGAAGCATTCTCGGCATCAAGCCGGAGGCGATTGCCGAATACAAGCGCATCCACGCCGACGTCTGGCCGGAGGTGCTGGCGATGATCGCGGCCTGCAACATCAGGAACTACACGATCTTCCTGAAGGAGCCGGAGAACCTGCTCTTCGCCTATTTCGAGTATCACGGTACAGACTGGGCTGCCGACCAAGCGAAGATGGCCGCCGATCCGAAGACACAGGAGTGGTGGTCGGTCTGCATGCCGATGCAGGCGCCGCTCGCGACCCGCAAGGAAGGCGAGTGGTGGGCCGAGATGGAAAACGTATTCCATGTGGACTGAGACGTGACAGCCTTCGATCCCTCTGCGCTTGCCCAGTCGTGGCCTGCACCTTCCAAGCCTCGTCCGGCGGTGACGTTTGGTGCTGGGTCGATCGTCGGCGACGCGCACTACCCGGCGTATAAGAAGAGCGGCGTGCCAATCGCCGGGCTTTACGATCCGGATACCGAGAAGGCGAAGAAGCTCGCCGACGCCTGGAACACGGTAGCCTTCGCCAGCATTGAGGACGCAGTTTCGGTCGAAGGCGCGATCTTCGACCTCGCTACCCCGCCGGCGGCGCATGCCAGGGTGCTGGCCGCGTTGCCCGACGGCGCGCCTGTGCTCATCCAGAAGCCGATGGGCGGTGATCTCGCCGCGGCGACCGAAATCCTGCAGATCTGCCGCCGCAAGAACCTTACAGCCGCCGTCAATTTCCAGCTTCGCTTCGCGCCGATGATGCTGGCACTGAAGGACGCGATCGCCAAGGGCTGGCTTGGCCAGGTGGTCGACTTCGATGTCCTGCTGGCGCTCTCGACGCCGTGGAGCCTGTGGGAGTTCGTCGCCCGCGAGCCGCGCGTCGAGATCGCCCTCCACTCGATCCATTATCTCGACCTTATCAGGCATATCCTCGGCGACCCCAAGGGCGTGCACGCCAAGACGCTCGGCCATCCCAACCACAAAATAGCCCAGACCCGCACCAGCGCGATCCTCGACTACGGCGACACCGTCCGCTGCAACCTGTCGATCAATCACGACCACGCGTTCGGCCGCAAATATCAGGCCTGCGAATTCCGGGTCTGCGGCACCGAGGGCGCCGCCTATCTGAAGCTCGGCGTCAATCTCGACTACCCGCGCGGGGAACCGGATATCCTGCAGATCTACCCCAAGGGTGGCGACGGCTGGGTCGATGTTCCTCTCAAGGGAACATGGTTTCCCGACGGCTTCGTCGGGCGCATGGCCAATCTCCAGCGCTTTGTCGCCGGCGAGGATGCCGAACTGGTCGGCTCGGTCGAGGATGCCTGGAACACGATGGCGCTCGTCGAGGCCGCCTATGAATCGAGTGCCGCGCCTGCGACGCAACTAGCGAAGAAGCCCTGATGGAACAGACCACCTATTTCGATGACTACGAGATCGGCTCCAGTCGCACGACTTTCGGGCGCACCATTACAGAGACCGATTTTGTCGTGCATGCCGGGCATACGGGCGACTTCTTCCCGCATCACATGGATGCCGAGTTCATGAAGGCAACCGAGTTCGGCCAGCGCATCGCGCACGGCACGATGGTGTTTTCGATCGGCGTCGGGCTGACGGCAAGCGTCGTGAACCCGGTCGCCTTCTCCTATGGTTACGACCGGCTGCGGTTTATCAAACCCGTCTTCATCGGCGACACGATCAAAACGAAGACGACGATATCCGCCAAAGAGGACGACCCCAAGCGCTCGAACCACGGCCGCGTCATCGAGCGCGTCGAGGTGATCAACCAGCGCGGCGAGATCGTGCTGGCGACGGACCACATTTACATCGTCGAGCGCCGCCCGGAAAAATAGGGTACTGCCGACCAGAGCGCCGCTAACGGCCGCGAGACAACGAAACATTCGAAACTGACAGGACAAGCCATGAGCGACCTCACCGGAAAAACCGTTCTCATCACCGCAGCCGCGCAGGGCATCGGCCGCGCGACGGCGCTGGCTTTCGCAAGGAGCGGCGCTAAGGTTATTGCGACGGACGTCAACCTCGACAAGCTGAACGAGATTAGCGGCGAGCCCAACGTCACGACCGGCAAGCTCGACGTGCTATCCGACGACGCGGTCAAGGCTTTCGTCGGTGGCATCGGCAACGTCGATGTACTCGCCAACTGCGCCGGTTTCGTGCATGCGGGCAGCATCCTCGAGATGAAGGACGAGGAGTTCGATTTCGCGGTCAACCTCAACGTCCGCTCGATGATCCGCACCATCCGCGCGGTGCTGCCGGGCATGCTGGAGCGCGGCGATGGCGCGATCGTCAACATCGCGTCGGTCGCGGGCAGCATCAAGGGCGTGCCGAACCGCTTCGCCTATGGCGTCACGAAGGCGGCCGTTGTCGGCCTGACCAAGGCGGTCGCCGCCGACTATGTCGCCAAGGGCATCCGCTGCAACTGCATCTGCCCCGGCACGGTCGAAAGCCCCTCGCTCGATGACCGCCTGCGCGCGCAGGGAGATTATGAAGCCGCGCGAAAAGCTTTCATCGCGCGTCAGCCGATCGGCCGCATCGGCACGCCCGAGGAGATCGCCGACCTGGCCGTCTATCTCGCCGGCGCCACCTACACGACAGGCCAAGCCTACAACATCGACGGCGGCTGGACGATCTAGCCAAAACCGTCGGCGCCACGACACGGAACCCGAGCATCCGCCTATGACCCGCATCACCGATTTGCGCGTATTCGACCTCCGCTTCCCGACCTCGCAGCATCTCGACGGTTCGGACGCGATGAATCCCGATCCGGACTATTCGGCTGCCTATGTCATCCTCAGCACGGATCGCGAAGGTCTCGCCGGGCATGGCCTGACCTTCACTATCGGGCGCGGCAACGACATCTGCTGCGCGGCGATCGAGGCGATGCGCCATCTGGTCGTCGGCCAGGATCTCGAGCGGATGAAGGAGAATCCCGGGAAATTCTGGCGGCATCTCACCGGCGACAGCCAGCTTCGCTGGATCGGCCCGGACAAGGGCGCGATGCACCTTGCCGTCGGCGCGGTGGTCAACGCCTTCTGGGATCTCTGGGCCAAGGAAGCGGGCAAGCCGGTCTGGCGGCTGGTCGCCGACATGGCGCCGGAACAGATCGTCGACATCGTCGACTTCCGCTACCTGACCGACGCCATCACGCGGGACGAGGCGCTGGCGATCCTCAGGAAGGCCGAGGCAGGCAAGGCCGGACGCATCACCACGCTCGAGCGCGAGGGCTACGCTTGCTACACGACTTCGGCCGGCTGGCTCGGCTACGACGATGACAAGCTGCGCCGTCTCTGCAAGGATGCGATCGACGCCGGCTTCAATCACGTCAAGATGAAGGTCGGCCGCGATCTCGCCGACGACATCCGCCGCCTCACCATCGCGCGCGAGGTGATCGGCCCCAATCGCTACCTGATGATTGACGCCAACCAGGTCTGGGAAGTCGGACAGGCCGTCGACTGGCTGAAGGAGCTCGCCTTCGCAAAACCGTTCTTCATCGAGGAACCGACCAGTCCCGACGATGTCGCCGGCCACAAAAAAATCCGCCAGGCGGTCGCGCCGATGAAGGTGGCGACCGGCGAGATGTGCCAGAACCGCGTCATGTTCAAGCAGTTCATCGCGGAAGGCGCGATCGACATCGTGCAGATCGATTCCTGCCGCATGGGCGGGCTGAACGAGGTGCTGGCCGTGCTGCTCATCGCGGCCAAGTACGACCTGCCGGTCTGGCCGCATGCCGGCGGCGTGGGCCTCTGCGAATATGTGCAGCATCTGTCGATGATCGATTATGTCGCGGTGTCGGGCACCAAGGACGGCCGGGTGATCGAATATGTCGACCACCTGCACGAGCACTTCCTCGAACCATGCGTCATCCGCGATGCGGCCTACATGCCGCCCAAGGCGCCGGGCTTTTCGATAGAGATGAAGCCGGAATCGATCGCCGCCAATGTTTTCCGTGGTTTATGAACCTGGTACGGGTCATTAGCCGCCATGCGGCACATCTCGAATGTGATCGTATCCGCCTATAGTTGCGGTTAATGGTTGGACTGCCGGGCACGATCGCGATGAAATGCCTACCTACCTGATCCGCCACGCTTGGGAAGTTCGCAAGAGAAGTTGCGAAGCCAGGCCGTGCAGCAGGCGTGCGGCGACGTTGGTGTAGAAGATCATCATGCCCATCGCTGCTGCCGGCGCGACGTCGCCCGCGTCGTCCATGTTGAGCACCGCGACCGAGGCCAGTTGTGTCTGCGTCGAGTAGAGGAACACCACCGCAGACACGGTCGTCATAGCGTTGACGAAGAGATAGATCGAGATATCGAGGATCGCCGGCAGCGAAACCGGCACCGTGACCCGGAAGAAAAGACGGTGGAACGGCTGCTTCAGCGAGGCGGCGACTGGTTCGAACTCCCGGTCCATCTGGTTGAGCGCGGTCAGCGCCGTCAGATGCGAGACCGTGTAGAAGTGGGTGATCGTACACACCACAAGGATCGCCATCGTGCCGTAGATGGCGTGAAGCGGATTTGCCGGATTGTTGAAGAAGAAGATGTAGGCGAGGCCGAGGACCATGCCCGGGACGGCCATGGGCAGCATGGCCAGGAACTGGAAGAGCGTCCGCCCGGCCGCGAAGCCCTCGGTCTTCTCCACCATGTAGGCGCCGACGAAGACGATGACGGTGCCGAACACGGCAGTCAGCAGGGCCATGACGATTGAATTGTAGTAAGCGCCCCAGCCGCCTCCGTCCATCAGGTCGAAGCGGAAGTTGTTCAGGCTCGGCGTCAGGTCGTACGGCCAGAACTTGACCGTCGCAGCGAGCTGGCAGACGCCGATCATCGTCAGGATGAAGACCGCGACCGCGGCGCAATAGACGAAGCAGAGTGTGTCGAAACGACGGTTGCGCTTCGGCTGGTAGGGAACCGACCGCGCCGAAAGCAGGGCCACCTGCTTGCGGCGGATCGCACGGTCGACGAAGAACGCCGCCACCGCAGGGATCAGCAGGAGCACCGCCACGACCGCGCCCATCTCGAAGTTCTGCTGGCCGATCACCTGCTTGTAGATATCGACCGCAAGCATGTTGTACTGGCCGCCTATCACCTTGGGCAGGCCAAAGTCGGTAATGACCATGGTGAAGACGACGAAGGCCGCAGAGATGACGCCGTAGCGTGCGCCCGGAACGGTGACCGTCCAGAAGGTGCGCCACTTGCTAGCTCGCAGCGATTCCGCCGCCTCGTAGTGACGCTGGTCGGCCACCGCCAGCGCGGTGGAAATGATCATCAACGCGTGCGGCAGCGTGAAGAAGACCGATCCGATGACGATGCCGATCGGCCCATAGATCGAATAGCCCATCATCAGGTCCTTCAGCAGGCCCTGGTTGCCGAAGAGATAGACGAGCGCGATGCCGGGCAGCAGCGACGGCACGAGGATCGGAATGGTCGTCACCAGACGGAATAAACCCTTGAAGGGCATCCGGCTTCTGTTCAAGGCATAGGCGAGCCCGAAGGCAATGGTGATCACCAGGACCGTGCTGATCAATCCCATGAGCACCGAATTGCCAATCGACTGCGCCAGCGCCGGCGTCGAGAAATAGGCGACGAAGTTGTCGAGGCCGGTAGAGGTGACGGGCCGCAACACGACACGGCGGAAGGTGTTGGAATCGAGTTCGGTCCATTCGACGCCGCGATGCAACTCCGACCCAACGAGATAGGTGGCGGCATCCGACGTGCCGCGGATGCGGTACTTGACCGGGCTGCGGAAACTGAAATCGGGGAAGAGCTCCACCACTGACAGCCGTCCGTCGGAGCCGGTGGCGAGCTGATCTGCAGTGATCGCGCCGACCGTTTCGTTGATCGCCTCCACGGTCTTCGGCTCGCTCCAGACAGTCGCGGATTCGTCGCTGCGCTGGATCTCGAACGCTGACAGGTCGAAGCGATAGATGGAGACCGACTTGGACAGGAGAACGTAGAGCGGGGCGGCGAGCGCGACGATGAGATAGAGCGAGATGACGAGCATCAAGCCGCGCTTGACTCGATCGTCGGTCGAGATCTGAGGTCGCAGCGCGCGCCCCTCGGGGAGTTCGAGCGCGGCGGCGGTCACGTTCAGGCGCCCTTTGGAAAGACGAGCATGCGGTCGCGGGGAAGCTCCACCCGCATGGCGGCGCCTTGGCCTATATTAAGGCGCCTGACGGCGTTGATCGAGAAGTCGGCGACCAACAGCCTTTCGCCGAAGCGCGGAGAGGCCAGCCGGGTTCGCCAGAATCCGCCGAGGAACTCCATCTCGGCGACAATCGTGTCGATCACATTCTCGGGGGTGCCGACTTCGTCCGTGCCGCCGGGCGAGCGGGCGCCGTCGCCGTGGGGAATGACATCGACGGGACGGATGACGGTCGTGACGTCGCTGCCGGCCGGCACATCGTGCGGCGCGCAGGCGATGTCGACGCCGTCCAGGGAGACCCTGTCGCGACTGACGACCCTCGCTGGAAACCGGTTGGTCTCGCCGATGAAGTCGGCAACGAACAACGTTTCCGGATGGCGGTAGACATCGGTGGGGGTTCCAACCTGCTCGATGACGCCGTGGTTCATCACCACGATACGGTCGGCCATCGCCAGAGCTTCTTCCTGGTCGTGAGTGACCATGATGGTGGTCACCCCCAGCTTTCGCTGGAGATCCTTGATCTCGTGGCGAAGATGGACGCGGACCTTGGCGTCGAGGGCCGACAGCGGTTCGTCGAGAAGCAAGAGACCGGGAGAGATGGCCAGGGCGCGGGCCAGCGCGATGCGCTGCTGCTGGCCGCCGGAAAGCTGGGCGGGGTATTTCTTCGCCTGGTTCGATAGCCCGACCAAATCGAGCAGTTCCGCGACACGTCCTGTGATTTCGGCCTTCGGCCGGCCGGTATTCTCCAGCCCGAAGGCGATGTTTTTCTCGATCGTCAGGTTGGGGAACAGCGCATAGGACTGGAAGACGATGCCGTAGTCGCGCTTCGACGGGGGCAGGGTGGAGATGTCCCGGTCGCCTTGGCGGATCGTGCCGCGCGTCTGCAGGTCAAGGCCGGCAATCGCGCGCAGCAGGGTGGTCTTGCCGCAGCCCGACGGTCCGAGGAAACATACGAACTCGCCCGCGCCGATCGACAGCGATACGTCTCTCAGGGCCACGAAATCGCCGAAACTCTTCCAGACGTTTTCGATCTCAAGATAAACGGGCTTCACCGGATCGATCCCCTTTGCATCGGGTCCAAAGTGTACCGGCGCAGCGGCGGCATTGGCTACGGTCTCATGCTTCATCGCGCAGCTC
>JAEYXI010000689.1 GCA_023428515.1 Pseudomonadota bacterium
CCATCCAGCTCACCGATACGCTGGAGACCGACATGAAGCGCTTCGACCTGATGCACCAGATCAACGCGCGCGGCACGTTCCTGGTGTCGAAGACCTGCATCCCGCATCTGAAGAAGGCGGCCAACCCGCACATACTGACGCTGTCGCCGCCGCTCGACATGGCGGCGAAGTGGTTCAAGAACCACGTCGCCTACACGATGGCGAAGTTCGGCATGTCGATGTGCACGCTCGGCATGAGCGCCGAGTTCGCCAAGGACGGCATCGCGGTCAATTCGCTCTGGCCGCTCACCGCGATCGACACGGCGGCGGTGCGCAACCTGCTCGGCGGCGACAGCGTGGCGTCGATGAGCCGTTCGGCCGACATACTGGCCGACGCCGCCTATGCGATCTTCAACCGCCCCTCGCGTGAAACCTCAGGCAATTTCTTCATCGATGAGGAAGTGCTGCGCGAGGAAGGCGTCACAGATTTCTCCGTCTACGCGCCGAACGCCAAAGGACCGCTCGCCGGCGATTTCTTCGTGCCCGACGAGGCGTTCGCACGCAGCGAGACCAAGGTGGCGAGGACGTTCGGGTAGCGCGCAGAAATTATCGAACCTGAACCAAATCCTGGAGCGTTGGACATCGGTCGAAGGCGCCGATGTCGAGTTTGGCGGCGAGATAAGCTTCAAAGTCAAATTGGACAGGAGAATCTGAGAAATCTCCCTCGTCGATCAAGGCACGAAGCCGCTCCAAGTCGCCAATCCGGGCGTAGCTCGAAGGCTTATCAGTCCGGTGCCCACGTCTCCGTTCGCGCATGGCATTTCTCCACGAAGACCGGGTGTTACCAGCGAGTTCTAAAGCCTCAAATCACAGATCCGGTCCCGCCTCGCCCTTCTTGCCCGTCTTCAGACCGGTCAGCCGGTCGATATAGGCGAGCAGGAGAGCGGATGCCACGAAGGCCATGTGCATGATGGTGAGCCACATCAACTGGCTGTTCGTATAGGTCGCGCTGTTGAGGAAGACCTGCAGCAGGTGGATCGAGGAGATGGCGACGATGGTCGAGGCGACCTTGACCTTCAGCGAGCCTACATCGATCGTGCCCAGCCAGTGGACGCCGCCGGTCTCGCCGTCGAAGCGGCTGACGAAATTCTCGTAGCCCGAGATGATGACCATGACGACGAGGCTCGCCACCAGCGCCGCGTCGATCAGGCCGAGTACCTTCAGGATTGTGTCGGTGTCGTTCAACACCATGACCGTGACGGTGAACTCGTACAGCTTCTTGGCGAAGGAGAGCGCGTAGATCGCCAGCGCGAGCGCTAGGCCGAGATAGAAGACGACCAGCAGCCAGCGCGAGGCGAGGATGATCGATTCGATGGCGAGTTCAATGCGTTTCATGGGGAATCCGGTGGCGGTCTGGGGCTATTTCGGGCAGGCGGGGACGGTTTGCAAGAGGTAGTCGGACCGTTCACAGGGCTGTGTTTCACAGGAGAAACCCGGCCGGGGAGGGGAACCGGCCGGGTTTCAGCCCCGCAATGGCTGCGGGACGGGGCAGGGAAGCCTTGCCATTGAATCTGGTGCGGAACTCCCGCGATTCAATGGTTTGTCCCTCGAATCGCGGGAGGATTTTCCGTCAGTTGGCGCTGGCGACCGGCGCCACCAGCGGCGTGACGCGGCGGATCGCCACGCGCCGGTTCTCGCGCTCGCGCTCCTGCGTGTCCACCTTCAGGTACTGCTCGCCGTATCCTTGCGTGGCGAGGTTCTCCGGCGGGATGTCGAACACGTTGGTGAGCGCCTCGGCGACCGCCTCGGCGCGCTGGTCCGACAGCGCCAGGTTGGCGTTGTCCGAACCGACGGCGTCGGTGTGGCCTTCCAGAAGGAAGGTTTCGGCCGGGTTCTTCTCCAGGAGCTTCTGCATCGCGTTGGCGACGCCCTCGAGCTTCGGAATCTCGCTCTCCGCGATGGAGGCCGAGCCGAACTCGAAGGTCAGCGTGTCCATGTCGATGCGGCGCACCTTGTCGCGGATGCGGGCGGAGCGCTTCACTTCGGTCAGGGAGTAAGTGCGCTCGACCTGTTCCACCGGCGGCTGCTCGAGGAACTCGTAGTAGTCGTCGGGCTCGTCCACATATTCCGCGTCGAGGATATATTCCTCGCGCGGGATTGTGAGATGCATCGGCGGCAGATCAAGGCCGGGGTCGCGCCACTCGCCCTGGTCCTCATAATCGTCCTCGACGTAGACGAGGATGACCTCGCGGTTGTCGGGCTCGATGCGCGAGCGGCGGATGATGTCGCCATAACGGTTGCGGATGGTGACGACGCGCACGCCGTTCGGCCGGGTGACGACCTCGCGGATGCGACCGCGCGGCAGTTCGTCATAGTAGACGTCGTCGCGATCCCGGATGATGCGGACTTCATCCGAATTGTCGATGAAGGTCTGGTTGTTGATCTGGATGCTCGTCCGGTTGTCGTTGAACTCCTCGATGACCTGCGCGTCCTCGCGGCGCTCGCGGCGCTCGTGACGGAAACGCTGGCGCTCCTCGCGCGAGGTGCCGACCTTGATGCGCTGGCCTTCCTCCGCGGTCAGCGGCTGGATCTGCTCAGGCCGCATATTTGCCTGCGCCGCCGCGTCGCTTTCGGGCGGAGGACCCTGGTCGGCAGGGGCCTGCGGCTGAGCTGCCTGCTCGCCTTGCCGTGCCGGTTGCTCGCCCTGCTGCGCCGGCTGTTCGCCGGTCTGCGCGGGTTGCTCGCCCCGCCGCGCGGGTCGCTCGCCGGGCTGGGCAGGTTGCTCACCCCGCCGCGCGGGTGCCGCTTCCTTCTGGCTGTCGAGGATCGGAGCGGCATTCGGGTCGGCGGGGGCTTCGCCAGACTGCTCGCCCGACTGCTCGCCGGATTGCTCCCCGGACTGCGCGGGCTGTCCGTCCGGCTGCGCGCCGGGCTGTTCACCCTGCCGCTCACCGCGCCGTGCGGGTCGCTCGCCCTGCTCGGCCGGCTGTTCGCCTGTCGCGGGCGGCTGGCCTTCGCCCGGCTGCTCGGCTGAAGGCTGCCCGGTCGAAGGCTGTTCGGCCTGCGGTCGTTCGCCCTGCTGTTCGCTGGCCGGCGCTTCTCGCGAAGGTTGCTGCTCCTCCTGCTGCTGACGCTCCTGGCGCCGCTGCTGCCTTGGCTGCTGCTCTTCGGCGGGAGCCTTCTGCTCCTCCTGCTGCTGGCGCTCCTGGCGCCTTTGCTGCCTTGGCTGCTGCTCCTCGGCGGGAGCCTGCTGCTCCTGCTGCTGGCGCTCCTGGCGGCGTTCGCGCCTCGGCTGCTGCTCCTCGGCGGGAGCCTTCCGTTCCTCCTGCTGCTGGCGTTCCTGGCGGCGTTCGCGCCTTGGCTGCTGCTGTTCGGCGGGAGCCTGCTGTTCCTGCTGCTGCTGGCGCTCCTGGCGGCGTTCGCGCCTTGGCTGCTGTTCTTCCGCAGGAGCCTGCTGTTCTCCCTCTTGCTGGCGCCGCTGCTGACGTTCCTGCCGCCGCTGCTGCTGCCGGTTGCCTTGTTCGGCGCAATTCTCGCCTTCGCATTCGGCCTGGGCGAGGATCAGCGGCGATTCGGCGGCCCGCGCCGCGAGCGGCTGACCCGACAGCGGGAACGCGCTCAACGGCGCGGATGCCAAGAGCAGGCCGATAGCCGTGCCGGCCAGAATCCGTGGTTGGCGTTTCATCAGTGGAATCTCCTAAAGGATTTGGGGTGTCCCTATCCCCGCCGAAACCTGCGGTGCCGGTTTTGGTTCCGCCCGAAGCCGCTTTGGCAGCGCTATCGGGCGACACCCGGACGGCTTCGTGGCAATATCGTGTTCGGGAAGAGGCAGAGGCCTCCTTGACCTTCCCTGCGTGAGGCATCACATGCGCGCGATGAGCGAGCCTTTCTGGAAAACCAAGACGCTGGAGGAGATGAGCCCCGCCGAGTGGGAATCGCTCTGCGACGGCTGCGGCAAATGCTGCCTGTCCAAGTTCGAGGACGAGGATACCGGCGAAATCTATTTCACCAGCGTCGGCTGCCGGCTGTTCAACGCCAAGACCTGCCGCTGCAAGGACTATGCGAACCGCCAGTCGCTCGTCTCCGACTGCGTGCAGCTGACGCCTGAGAATGTCCGCACCCTCGCCTGGCTGCCCAGCACCTGCGCCTATCGGCTGGTCGCCGAAGGGCACGACCTCTATCCTTGGCATCCGTTGATCTCGGGCGACAGGAACAGCGTGCACAAGGCGGGCGCCTCGGTGCGCAACCGCGTCACCGCATCCGAAGCGGACATGCACGATACGGATGACTATTTCGAGCACATGCTCGACGGCGAACCCTGAGCGGTTCGCAAGAAATCGTTCGAAATCAATATCTTGTATATGAACGCGGAATGAACGGACGGTTCCCGTCCCGTTCAGCCGTGGCCTTGCAATCTCCCGTCAATCGCTTCGGCGAGATGACAGAAGGAGAAGACCCATGTTCACCAAGCTCAAGATCGCTGCCCTGTCCGCCATGGTCGGCCTCGGCGCCATCGCCGCCGTTCCGGCCACGGCCCAGGCCGAAGGCCTCTATCTCAATTACGGCAGCCACAATGGCGTCGGCATCGGCGTCCAGGTCGGCGACTACGGCCGTCATCACTATCGCCATGATCGCCGGCACTTCCGCGCCTGCACGCCCAACCGCGCGGTGAACAAGGCCGAGCGCTACGGCGTTCGCCGCGCCCGCGTGGTAGACGTCGGTCGCCGTACCATCACGGTCGCCGGCCGCAAGTGGGGCGAGCGCGTGCGCATGACCTTCGGCCGCTCGGCGAACTGCCCGGTCGTGCGCTGGTAGGCTGCTGGCTTGAAGTAGCAAGAGCCGCCGCCCCGATAGGTGCGCTCAAGGAAAAGCCCCGGAGGTTGCCTCCGGGGCTTTTTCTGTTTGGCTGGGTTCGAGGCTATTTCAGCTCGAAGGTCATGTTGACCTGCACGCGATAGGTCGTCTCGCCGGCCTCGATCGGCACCGAGGCCGCCGCCATGGCGCGGTCGAAGGACTTGGCCTGGATCTGCATCGGCTGGGCGCCGAACGACTGGTCCATGATCTCGATGACTCGGCCGAGTTGGACACCGGCTGCCTCGGCCAGGGTCTTCGCCCTGGTCGTCGCCTCGGCGACTGCATTCTTGCGCGCCTGGGTGATGGTTGCCGACGGATCGTCATTGGTGAAGACGATATTGCCGCCCTGGTTGACGCCCAGCGACACGGCCTTGTCGATGATCTCGCCGGTCTTGACGAGGTCGCGCACCCGCACCGTAAGCGTGTTGGTCACCTGGTAGGCGACAAGCTCCGCGTCCTGCGTGCCGTCCGGTTTGTTGGTGTAGTTGTAGCGCGGCATGATCTGCAGGCCGGCCGTCTGCACGTCGCGGTCGGCGATACCGAACAGCTTGATCGCCGCGGTGACTTCCGTCATCGCGGCATTGTTGGCGTCGAGCGCCTCGCGCGCCGTCTTTGCCTCGCGCATAACGCTGAGCGTCAGGATCGCCATGTCGGGCGCGACGGTCGCCTCGCCTTCGCCGGTCACCACGATTCGCGGTTGTATCGGCTCGGCGGCCGACGCGACGGCAGGCAGGGCCATCATCGCCACGAGCCCGATAGCCATCATTCTTCTGTTCATGAGGTTTCCTCGCAAGATTCAATGCAACTGCGACGTATGCCGCGATTATGGATGCAATGCGGCGGGCCTTGCGTCGGCCGAATGCCACACTGCATCGACAATCTACGGCTGTGTCGAACGTAGCGGAAGCTTGAGACTGGCCGAATGCGGCCAGATTCTCTAAGAAGTAGTAATCAAAGCGAATTCGCGTCCGTCATGAGGGGAGTTCTGTGATCGTGCAACGTCGCAGTTCAAGGCAAGCTCTAGCTATTGCGGGCCTCTGCCTGCTCGCAGTTTCCGGGGCCTCCGCGCAGGAACAGCCGGCAGCTGCACCGCCTATGGTCGAGACCGCGGCCGTCAAGCTTTCGGAGGTGACCACACAGACCGAGTTCGTCGGCTCGGTGGTCGCTGCGCAGCAAGTGGCGCTCATGGCGCGTGTCGAAGGTTTTCTCGACGAGGTGAACTTTACCGAAGGCACGTTCGTAAAAGCAGACAGCACGGCCTTCGTCATCGAGAAGGACACCTACCAGGCGGCCGTGGAAGGCGCGCAGGCCCAGCTCGAATCGGCGAAGGCGGCCGAGGCAGGCGCGGAAGCCAATCTCAAGCTGCAGGACATCAATCTGGTCCGGCAGCAGGAACTGCTGAGGACCAGGGCGGTTTCGCAGTCCACCGTCGACCAGGCGCAGGCGAACCGCGACAGCGCCGCCGCGCAGGTCGATCAGGCGAAAGCCCAGATACTGCTGATGCAATCGCAGTTGACGACGGCGCAGCTCAATCTCTCCTACACGGATGTGAAGTCGCCTATCACCGGCCGCATCGGCAAGGCGAACATCACGGAAGGCAATCTCGTGTCCCCGTCCAGCGGCGCGCTGGCGACAGTGGTGCAGACCGATCCCATCCGCGTCGTCTTCTCGATCTCCGATCGTGAGTATCTCGGCGTGGTCAGGTCGCTGCAGCCTGACAATGCCGGCATCGCCGCCGATGCGGCCACCTTTCAGCCGCGGCTCAAGCTGCCTGACGGCAGCGATTACGACCAGCCCGGCAAGATCGCCTTCATCGACAACACGCTCGACCCGTCGACCGGCACGATCGCCGTCTACGCCGAATTCGCCAATCCGCAGCTGAAGCTCGTTCCGGGCCAGTTCGTGTCGGTCACCGTGCAGGCCGGCGAAAGCGTCCAGCTTCCGGTGGTGCCGGCGTCCGCCATCCTGCAGGATCAGGAAGGTGCCTATGTCTTCGGGCTTGGCGAAGACAACCGCGCGGAAATCCGCCGCGTGACGCTTGGCCAGCGCGTCGGCACCGACTGGGCGGTGACGTCCGGCCTCGCCCAGGGCGAGATGGTCATCGTCTCCGGAATCCAGAAGGTGCAAGCAGGCGTCGCAGTGACACCGCAGCCGGCGGGGAACTGATCAATGTTCGCCGATATCTTCATCCACCGTCCCCGGCTGGCGATGGTGATCGCCATCATCATCACGCTCGCCGGCACGCTGGCGCTCCTCAACATAC
>JAEYXI010000046.1 GCA_023428515.1 Pseudomonadota bacterium
CGCCTGTTGACCGTGCCTCGATCCTGCCTGGAAGACGCGACCGTCCTCGCCGCTACCGGTTTCCGCCCTCCAGCGCCGTGGCCAGCCGCACCAGCGAAAGGAACTCCGCCCTGTAGCCATAGGGATCCGTTCCCCTGGCGGCAGTGGCGATCTCCATGACCTTGTCGTAACCGAAGGAAGTGGTCTGGTCGGTGCCGCGCAGCTTCTGCCCGAAGGCGGCGACCGCAACGGAGAAACGCTGGTCGGCGCCGGCCATACCGAAAGACGACACTTCGTTCGCCTTCGTCACCGGCGTCTCGATCAGCTTCGAGACGTCTTCCGTCGGCAGCTTGTAGCGGATCTTCACGAAGGCATATTCGTCGGCATTGGCGATGCCGCCATTCTCGGTCGCAGCCGGACCGTAGCGCAGCGCATCCATGACGACTGCCGGGCTGCCCTTCGGCGTGATCTCGTAGATCGCGGTCACCGAACGGCCCGAGCCGATCTCGCCGGCGTCGACGCGGTCATTGTTGAAATCCTCACGGTTCAAGGCGCGGGTCTCGTAGCCGATGAGGCGATATTCCGAGCCCGCCGCCGGGTTGAACTCGACCTGGATCTTCACGTCCTTGGCGATCGGGAAAAGCGTCGAGGAAGAATCCTCGACCAGCACTTTTTCCGCCTCCGCGAGCGTGTCGATATAGGCGGCCGTGCCGTTGCCGTTCTGCGCGATCGTCTGCATCATCCGGTCGTTGAGATTGCCGCGGCCGAAGCCGAAGACCGACAGGAACACGCCGGACTTGCGCTTCTCCTCGATGATGAGCTTCAGGTCGCCATCATCGGTCTGGCCGACATTGAAGTCGCCATCGGTGGCGAGCATCACGCGGTTGACGCCACCCTGGACGAAGGACTCTTGCGCCAGCCTGTATGCTTCGCGGATGCCGGCTTCGCCCGCGGTCGAGCCGCCGGGCTGGAGATTGTCGATGGCGGAAAGGATTTTCGCCCGTTCCGAAACCTTGGTAGGGGTGAGGACCGTGCCGGCGTCGCCGGCGTAGGTGACGATCGAGACGGTGTCCTCCGGATTGAGTTTTGTCACCAGCAACCGGAAGGCCGACTGCAGCAGCGGCAGCTTGTCGGGCTCGTTCATCGAGCCGGAGACGTCGATCAGGAAGACGAGGTTGGCGCGCGGCTGCGCGGCCGGCTGCACGTCGTAACCCTTGATGGCGACATGCATCAGCTTGGTGTGCTGGTTCCACGGCGTCGGCATGACGGTGATCGTCGAGTTGAACGGCGTGGAGGAGCTGTCCGGCCCCTTCCAGTCATAGGGGAAATAATTGACCATCTCCTCGACACGCACCGTGTCGGGTTGGGGCAAAATTCCTTCCTTCAGCGAGCGTCGCACGAAGGAATAGGAGGCCGTGTCGACGTCGATCGAAAAGGTCGAGACGGGGTCGGTCACGGCCGAGCGGACCGGGTTTGTCTTGAACTCCTCAAGGCGCTCGCGATTTTCTTCCACCTGCGGGAGGATGTCGATCGGAGGCGCAACGCCGGCCGACTGGTCGCGCATCAATTTGGAAGCCGTGGAAACGCTTGGGGCCACGCCGACGCGGCCGCGCGGGGCCTCGGCTGGAGCCGGCGCGGCAAGGCCACTGGCATCGCGGGACAGTTCATCGGCCTGCGGCATGGCGTAGTTTGCGGGCACTTCCGCTTTGGGGGCTGCCTCCGGCAGGACCTGGAGTTGGGCCGGCACATCGCGGCTTTCCGAATCCGCGTCGGCCTTCTTCTCCTTGGCGGGCTCGGCTGATGTCGCCTCCTGCCGTGTCACTGGAGCGTCGGCGACCTGACCAGTGCCGAAACCGAAAGGCGATTCCTCCATCAGGTAAAAGGCCGTGTAACCGGCGATCGGCAGGACCATCAGGCCGGCGATCGCCGGTGTCGCGAGCAGCTTCTTTTGCATCATACCTCTCCAGATCTGCGTCATGCGATCCGTGAGACGGAGGCTCTCTTTCGATCCTTGGGAGGTCGCTGAAAAATTTTTCTCGTCGAACGCGTGCATGGCGGCGGCCAGCGCGCGGGCCTTCGCCTCGGCGCCTGGAGCCGGCGCGCGAAGGCTGCCGAGCCGCTTGAGTTCGTTGTCGTCGACCATGGTCAGTCTTCCCCGGCCGAAAACATCAGCGCCTTCAGCCGTTTCTTCGCTTCATGGATGTGCCACGAGACCGTCGCCTCCGCGCAGGCCATCACATCGGCCGCCGCCGCGTGGCTGAGTTCCTCGCCATAGACGAGCAGCACGGCGTCGCGCTGCTTGTCCGGCAGTTTCCGCACCGCCTCCCAGAGCATTTCGGCCCGGTCGTCGGCGCTTTGCTCACCCTGCCCCTCGACCAGCGCATGCAGGCCGAAGGCCTCGGTCTTTGCAGTTTCTCGCGCCCTCTTGCGCGAGAGGTCGCGGGCGGCGTTCATCGTCATGGCGTAGAGCCAGGTGGTGAAGGCGCCGCCACCGCGATAGGTCCGGATTGCGCGCCCCAGCCGGGCGCAGACTTCCTGCGCGATGTCCTCGGCGTCGGCCTTGCGGCCCGACCAGCGCCAGGCGACGCGATAGACGAAATCGTAGTGCCTCTCGACAAGCCTGCCGAAAGCCACGCGGTCCCCCTGCTGCGCGCCCGCGATCAGGTCGAGGTCGGAGGGCTCGATTTCATCCAGCATCATCGCCGTCATTTGACCGTTGGACGAAAGCTTTGGGGCATTCCTTGGGGAAGGTGAAAATTTTTTCGAAGTTCCCCTCGGAATCAAAACGGCCGCACGAGGCGGCCGTCCGGAAGTCGCGATCGCGCGAGCGATCAGTCGACAGCAGCGACGATGATGATCTCGACGTTATATTTGGGAGCGGCGAGCTTGGCCTCGCCGGTCGCGCGGGCGGGCGGGTTCGCCGGATCGATCCATGCATCCCACACCGCGTTCATTTCGGCGAAATTGGCCATATCGTCGAGCCAGATGATGGTCTGCAGGAGCTTGGACTTGCTCGAACCCGCCTTGGCGAGCAGCGCGTCGATCTTCGACAGCACATCCTTGGTCTGCTCGGCGACAGTCGCGCCCTCGCCGACCTGGCCGGCGAGATAGACGGTGTTGTTGTGGATGACGATGTCGCTCATGCGCGGACCGACGTCGATACGGCGAATGGTCATTTGGCATTCCTTCCTGTTTGGCCGGTTCTCCATAGGTTTTGAACGGCGGGAAAGGCAAGCCCGGCCTGTCCGAAATTCCGCCAGCCTCCGAAATCCCGATATTCATGCGCGCAGATCGGAATGGCGCCCCGCGTGAGTGCGCCAGAACATATAACCCAATATATTAAATTGAGAGCGCAACTGCTTCCTGTGCAACGATTTTAACCGGACGCATGACGCAAAAAAGCCCGCCGCGATTGGGCGCGACGGGCTTATTGGGCTTTTGAAGGGAATGAAGGTGATCTTTCCCTTCAGCTTTATGATTCACCGAAATCAGGTTTGAGTCAATCACCCTTCCGTTAGGTCAACACCAGCACCGTTCCTCAAGCAGAAAATTTTGCGCCTGGAATTGACTAATGTAATAACATCACATACCCAAAACGCCTCAATGGAGTTGCCCTCCCGATGGCGGATGCCTGCCTGACATTTCGCGACCTGACGCTCGGCTACAACGACCATCCGGCGGTGCATCACCTCAACGGCACGGTGAAGACCGGGTCGCTGACGGCGATCGTCGGCGCCAACGGCTCCGGCAAGTCGACGCTGATGAAGGGGATCGTCGGCGTGCTGAAGCCGATGGAAGGCGAAAGCCTGAAGATGCCGGGCGCGCGAATCGCCTATCTGCCGCAGCAATCGGAGCTCGACCGCAGCTTTCCGGCGCGAGTCGTCGACCTCGTCTCTATGGGCCTTTGGCCTAAGCGCGGCCTGCTCGGCCGCCACACGGCCGAGGACAGGGCAGCGGTGACGCGCGCGCTGATGGCGGTCGGCCTCGAAGGCTTCGAGGC
>JAEYXI010000102.1 GCA_023428515.1 Pseudomonadota bacterium
CCCGGGCCCCCCCCCGCACGGGGGAGGGGAGCGGGGGCGTCGGCCCAACACGCTCTTCAAGAACCTCCACGCCAAGATCGCCTCGATCCCGATGATCCTGACGGCGCTCTGCGTCTTCGTCGGCGGCACTGCGTGGACCGTCGTCTATTCCTTCACCGATTCAAAACTCCTGCCGCGCCTGCGCTTCGTCGGCTTCGAGCAGTATGAGCGGCTGTGGGCGGCGCCGCGCTGGCTGGTCTCGATCGAGAACCTCGCCATCTACGGCATCCTCTCGCTGATTTTCTCCTTCGTCGTCGGCTTCATCCTCGCCGCGCTGCTCGACCAGAAGATCCGCTTCGAGGACGCATTTCGCACCATCTTCCTCTACCCCTTCGCGCTCTCCTTCATCGTCACCGGCCTGGTCTGGCAGTGGATACTTAATCCCGAGTTCGGCGTGCAGGGCATCGTGCGCGGCCTCGGCTGGGAAAGCTTTTCCTTCGACCCGCTCTACAATGCCGACATCGTCATCTACGGCATCATGATCGCCGGGCTCTGGCAGGGCACCGGGCTCGTCATGTGCCTGATGCTGGCCGGCCTGCGCGGCATCGACGAGGACATCTGGAAGGCCGCGCGCGTCGACGGCATCCCGATGTGGAAGACCTATCTTTTCATCGTCATCCCGATGATGCGTCCGGTCTTCATCACCACGCTGGTGATCATCGCCTCCGGCATCGTGAAGCTCTACGACCTCGTCGTCGCGCAGACCGGCGGCGGCCCGGGCAACGCATCGGAAGTGCCGGCGAAATACGTCTACGAATTCATGTTCCGGGCGCAGAATCTCGGCCAGGGTTTTGCCGCCTCGACCATGATGCTCTTGACCGTCGCGATCATCGTCGTGCCCTGGGCCTATCTCGAATTCGGGCGGAGGCGCTGATGTCCAATCCCGCCACGCTTGCCGCCACTGTCGCCGGCACCTCGGCAATCGCGAAGGAACTCGCCGGCCCGCGCGGCCCAAAACCGCGCATCGCCTTCTCGCGTCGCAATATCATCCTCTACGGCACGCTGATCGTCGCCGCGGTCTACTACCTCATCCCGCTCTACGTGATGGTCGTCACCTCCCTGAAGGGTATGCCCGAGATCCGCCTCGGCAACATCTTCTCGCCGCCGATGGAGATCACCTTCGAGCCCTGGGTGAAGGCCTGGGCGACCGCCTGCACCGGGCTCAACTGCGACGGTCTCTCCAGAGGCTTCTGGAACTCGGTGCGCATCACCGTGCCCTCGGTGTTCCTGTCGATCGCCATCGCCTCGGTGAACGGCTACGCGCTCGCCAACTGGCGCTTCAAGGGCGCCGAACTCTTCTTCACCATCCTGATCTTCGGCGCCTTCATCCCCTACCAGGTGATGATCTATCCGATCGTCATCATGCTCCGGGAGATCGGCCTCTACGGTTCGCTCACCGGCCTGATCATCGTGCATTCGATCTTCGGCATGCCGATCCTGACGCTGCTCTTCCGCAACTACTTCGCCTCGCTTCCGGAGGAGCTGTTCAAGGCCGCGCGCGTCGACGGCGCCGGCTTCTGGGGCATCTATTTCCGCATCATGCTGCCGATGAGCCTGCCGATCTTCGTGGTGGCAATCATCCTGCAGGTGACCGGCATCTGGAACGACTTCCTGTTCGGCGTCGTCTACACGCGTCCCGACACCTATCCGATGACGGTGCAGCTCAACAACATCGTCAACTCCACTCAAGGGGTGAAGGAATACAACGTCAACATGGCGGCGACCCTCATCACCGGGCTGGTGCCGTTGGCGATCTACTTCATCTCCGGAAAACTCTTCGTGCGCGGCATCGCCGCCGGCGCGGTCAAAGGCTAGGAGCGCGGATGCCGAGCGTCGCGATCAAGGATCTGTCGCTGGATTTCGGCGCCATATCGGTGCTGAAGGATCTCAACCTGGACATCGAGGACGGCGAGTTCCTGGTGCTGCTCGGTCCTTCCGGTTGCGGCAAGTCCACCCTGCTCAACTGCATCGCAGGCCTGCTCGACGTCAGCGACGGGCAGATCTTCATCAAGGGCAAGAACGTCACCTGGGAAGAGCCGAAGGACCGCGGCATCGGCATGGTGTTCCAGTCCTATGCGCTCTATCCGCAGATGTCGGTGAAGGGGAACCTCTCCTTCGGCCTGAAGAACGCCGGCGTGCCCAGGGACGAGATCGAGCGGCGCATCGCCCGCACCGCCGAGATCCTGCAGATCGAGCCGCTGCTCGACAGGAAACCGTCGCAGCTCTCCGGCGGCCAGCGCCAGCGCGTCGCCATCGGCCGCGCCCTTGTGCGCGATGTCGACGTCTTCCTGTTCGACGAGCCGCTCTCCAACCTCGACGCCAAGCTGCGCTCGGAACTGCGCGTCGAGATCAAGCGGCTGCACCAGAAGCTCGCCAACACGATGATCTACGTCACCCACGACCAGATCGAGGCGATGACGCTCGCCGACCGCATCGCCGTCATGAAGGGCGGCCTCATCCAGCAGCTCGGCGCCCCGCAGGAGATCTACAAGCGGCCGGTCAACCGCTTCGTCGCCGGCTTCATCGGCTCGCCCGGCATGAACTTTTTGGACGGCGAAGTGGCCGTGCGCGACAGAGCGCTGCACTTCGCCGCCGAAGGACTCGATATTCCGCTCGGCAATTACAAGTTCGACCGGGCCGACATCAAACCCGGACCCGCCGTCTTCGGCGTCCGCCCGGAACACGTCGGCATCAATTCCGGCGAGGACTGGCCCTTCCAGGCGAAGGTGCCGGTCGAGATCGTCGAGCCGATGGGTTCGGACACGCTGGTCTGGACGCGGCTCGGCAAGCAGAACTTCACCATCCGCGTCTCCTCGGAGCGCGCGCCGGATGTCGGCGACAGCGTCGCCATCGGCTTCGATCCGATGAACGCCTCGCTCTTCGACGCCGCGTCGGGGGAGCGTCTTTAATCGCAGTCAACCGGGTGACCCAAGCGCCCGGCATTCAGAAGGGAAAGACAATGAACTGGTCAATGCAGCTCTACAGCGCGCGCAACTTCCAGCCCTGGGACAAGGTGCTGAAGCTGCTCGGCGAAGCCGGATACAAGGAAGTGGAGGGCTTCGGCGGCGTCTATGACGACCCGGCCGGCTTCCGCAAGGAACTCGACAAGAACGGGCTTTCCATGCCGACGGGCCATTTCTCCATCGACATGCTGGAGACCGATTTCGACGGCGCGAGGAAGATCGCGGATGCGCTGGGCATCAAGACCCTGATCTGCCCCTACCTCAATGCAGAGGCGCGGCCGGAAGCGACCGCCGCCGGCTGGCGCGGTTTCGGCGAGCGGCTGGCGAAGGTCGGCGCGCGCGCTAAGCAGGACGGCTACGGCTTCGCCTGGCACAACCACGATTTCGAGTTCAAGAAACTCGCCGACGGTTCCGCGCCGCAGGAGCATATCCTGTCGGCTGCGCCCGACATCGGCTGGGAGATGGACGTCGCATGGGTGGTGCGCGGCGGCGAGGATCCGCTGCCCTGGATCGACCGGCACGGCAAGCGCATCGTCTCCGTCCACATCAAGGACATCGCCAAGCCCGGCCAGGGCCTCGACGAGGACGGCTGGTCCGATGTCGGTCACGGCACGATCGATTGGAAGAGCCTGCTCAAGGCGTTGCGCGAGAAGACGGCGGCGAAATTCTTTGTCATGGAGCAGGACAACCCGAACGACTTCGAGCGCTTCGCGCGGCGCTCGATCGAGTCGGTGAGCAAGTACTGACCGTCAATACTGGCCAGCCATTTTCAGGAGCGAGTACAATGGCACGCAAGCTCGGGGTCGGCATCGTTGGATGCGGCAACATATCGACCACCTATTTTTCACTCTCACCGCTGTTCAAGGGCATCGAGGTCACCGCCTGCGCCGACATCAACCCGGCGGCGGCCAAGGCCAAGGCCAAGGAATACGGCGTACGTGCTGAAAGCGTCGCCGACCTCGTCAAGGCCGACGACGTCGACATCGTCGTCAACCTCACCGTGCCGGCGGTCCACTACGAGATCGCGCGCACCGCACTCGACGCCGGCAAACACGTCTATTCGGAAAAGCCCTTCGTGCTGTCGGTCAAGGAAGGGCTCGACCTCAAGAAGCGCGCCGCGAAGAAGAAGCTGCGCGTCGGCTCGGCGCCCGACACTTTCCTCGGCGGTTCGCACCAGCTCGTGCGCGACCTGATCGACAAGGGCAAGCTCGGCAGGATTGTCGGCGGCACCTGCTACGTGATGAGCCACGGCATGGAGCACTGGCATCCCAATCCGGACTTCTTCTTCCCGCCCGGCGCCGGCCCGGTGCTCGACGTCGGCCCCTACTACATCACCAACCTGATCCAGTTGATCGGCCCGGTGAAGCGGGTGACCGCGCTCGCCGCGACGCCGCAGAAATTCCGCACCATCTCCAACGGCCCGCGCAGCGGCCAGAAGGTGCCGGTCGACACGCCCACCACCATTCATTCGGTGCTCGAATTCGAGGACGGCGCGGTGGTGACGCTGAACGCCAGCTGGGACGTCTGGGCGCACGGCCACGCACCCATGGAGCTCTACGGCGAGGAGGGCACCGTCTATGTGCCGGACCCCAACTTCTTCGGCGGCAATGTGCGCTATACCAGTGGATCGAGCGAGGTGAAGAGGACGCCGGCCTGGAAGCATCCTTTCGGCGTGCCCAACCAGAAGCACAGCCACGGCATGATGGCGAACTACCGCACGGCGGGGCTCGCCGACATGGCGCTCGCCATCCAGGGCGGCCGTCCGCACCGCTGCTCGCTGGAGCTTGCGCTGCATGCGGTCGACGTGATGACGGCGATCCTGAAATCCGCCGAAACGGGGAAATTCGTCGCCATGCAGACGACCTGCGAGCGTCCCGCGGCACTCGGGCCGAAGGAAGCAAAAGCGCTGCTGGCGAAGAAGTGAGGCGGATTCGCCTGGTCTCTCGACGCGAACAATCCTGAGAATATCCCTCCCGCGAGCGGGAGGGATATTTGCGTTAACTTCCATCGTCCCCTCAGGCACATGATCACGCCTGCAACAGCTACGTAACGGTTACATGCTGGCTTCCTGCCGCCGTTCCGCCGATGGTCGCTTTTGCGTTCAAAGGCAGGAGAGCACAGATGAACCGGTTGTTCTCGGCAATGGCGGTGCTTGGCATGTCCGCCGGGCTGGTTCAGACAATGGCTCCGACCCTGGCCCGGGCGCAGGATTTTTCCCCGGCTGACCTGCAGAAGCGCGCCATCGAGCGCCGCGCCGTCGAAGCGGCGATCTGGGGCATGCCGGCGGTCAACACCGACCTGATGCGCCAGGAAATGCTGACCAAGACGCCGGGCAAGATAGGCCAGGTCATTTATTGGGGCAGGCCGCTCGACTGGCACAACCAGACGCTGACGCCCAATCCCGACACGCTCTACTTCATGACGTTCTTCGATACCAAGGACGGTCCCGTCGTGTTGGACTTCCCGCCGGCATCGGAAGAGGGTTCGCTCAACGGGAACATCGTGAACGTCTGGCAGATGCCGCTCGAGGATGCAGGACTCCTCGGCGTCGACAAGGGCGCCGGCGCAAAGTTCGCGCTCGTGCCGCCCGGCTACAAGGAGCCCATTCCCGACGGGTTCACGCCGCTCCAACTCGACACCAACAGCGGCTACGCGCTGCTGCGCTCGAACCTGAAGAGCCACAGCGAGGCTGACGTCGCGAGATCCATCGCCTACGGCAAGACATGGAAGGTCTATCCGCTGGCACAGGCGGCCAACCCGCCTGAGACTGAGTTCGTCGACGTCAAGGACGTGCTTTTCGATTCGACGATCCGCTACGATGCGAGCTTCTTCGAGCACCTGAACCGGATCGTGCAGACCGAACCGTGGCTCGATCGCGACCGCGTGATGATCGACCAGCTGCGGGCGCTCGGCATCGAGAAGGGCAAGCCCTATCAGCCTGACGAGCAGACCAAGGCGATCCTCGACAGCGGGATAAAGGAAGCCCACGCGCTGCTGGCGGCGAAATACGATGCCGGACTGCCGCCGTTCTTCTCCGAGACAAGCCGCTGGATGGCTCCCGTCTTCCCCGAGCTCGCCAAGGCAGCCTCGGCCGGCTTCGCCGAGCCTTCGGCCTATCCCGTCGATGCGCGTGGCCTGACCTACACATACGGCTATATCGGCATCAAACGCCTGGGCGCCGGCCAGTACTATCTGATCTCGATCCGAGACAGAGACGGGGAGGCCTTCGACGGCGGCAAGGATTACCGCCTGACCGTGCCGCCCAACGTGCCGGTCGAGCAGTACTGGTCGGTGACGGCCTATGACCGCGAAACGCATGCGCTGATCAAGAACATGGACCGCGCCAGCCGCGCCTCGAACGCCGCCGAACTGCAGAAGAACGCCGACGGCTCTGTGGACATCTTCTTCGGCCCGAAGGCGCCGGCCGGCAAGGAAAGCAACTGGGTGCCGACCGATCCCGCGCGCAAGTTCGAGCTGATGTTCCGCCTCTACGGGCCGAAGAAGGAGTTCTTCGCCAAGGCGTGGACGATGCCCGACGTCGAGAAGGTCGCGGGGCAATGAGGGAGCATCCCATGAAACATCTTCTTGCACGCGCCGCAGTCTTGCTGGCGATAGGAACTCTTGCGGCTTTCCCGGTTACGGCGCCGGCCTCTGCGCAGGACCCGGTCACCGTGGACAATTTCCTGCGCGCCGAATCCGATCTCTATTTCGGAAACGCCGTGGGAGAGGCCCGCGGCACGGGCAAGTTCGGCCATCACCGCGAGCCCATGTCGATTGACAAGCAAAGCGTCATCCGCGCGAACCGCGACACGCTCTATTCACCGGCGGTGATCGATCTCGATGCCGGTCCGGTGACCGTGACGCTTCCCGATGCGGGCGACCGGTTCCGCTCCATGCAGGTGATCAACGAGGACCACTATGTGGTCGGCGATGTCGAATATGACGCCGGTGCCTACACCTATGACAAGGGCAAGGTCGGCACGCGCTATGTGCTCGTCGCGATCCGGACGCTGGTCAATCCCGACGACCCGAAGGACGTCGAAGAGGTCCACAAACTGCAGGATGCGATGAAGATCGAGCAAACAGGCGGGCCGGGCGCATTCGAAGTGCCGAAGTGGGACCCGGCCAGCCAGAAGAAGGTGCGCGATGCGCTGCTGGTTCTCGGATCGACCATTCCGGATTTCAAAGGTGCCTTCGGCACGAAAGAAGCGGTCGATCCGATCCGCCATCTGATAGGCACGGCTCTCGGCGGGGGCGGCAATCCGGACAAGGACGCGTTCTATCTAAACGTCACGCCGGAGAAGAACGACGGCAAGACGGTCTACACGCTGAACGTCAAGGACGTGCCGGTCGACGGCTTCTGGTCGATCAGCCTCTATGACGCCGACGGCTATTTCGAGAAGAACGACCTCAACGCCTACTCGCTGAACAATATCACTGCGAAGAAAGGCGAAGACGGGTCGGTGTCCGTCCAGTTTGGCGGCTGCGATGGCAAGGTGCCGAATTGCCTGCCGATCATGGACGGCTGGAACTACACGGTCAGGCTCTACCGTCCGCGTGCCGAAATCCTCGATGGAAGCTGGAAATTCCCAGAACCGCAGCCGGCCGGCTGAGTTTCACGGGACTGCCAAAACTGCCGTCTAGCCCGGCATCCGTCCGATCACGTAGACGACGATGGCCAGATAGGTCAGGCCGTGCAGGAGCTGGTCGAAGCCAATCGAGTTCCAGAAGCGCGCGCCGGCGCGCCAGTTTAGCCGGCGCACGGTCTGCTCCTTGCCCCAGTCGATGTGGTAGTGGGCGATGAACTCCGCGATCAGCACCACCACGATCGTCGCAGGCGGCGTCATCACCGCAGCTAGGCAGATCAGCGTGCCCGCGACATGGATGCCGGAATGCAGCAGCCCGCCGGGCGCGCCGTAAATCCCCTTCTGCGCGATCTGCCAGGGCGTCTGCAGCACGAAATCGCAGACGAAATGCTTGACCAGCAGCAGGGCCAACAGCGCGATCGCGGCAGAGGTCATACGAGCCACCCAATTCCAGCTGGCGCTAATGCACCGGAAGGCAAACTGCGTGACAGCATCGTCAAATGTCAATTGGCCGAAGGCGCGATGCGGCACGATCCGGTGGATTGCACAAACCGCCGCAAGCCACCATTTTCAGCTGAGAATGAGTTCCAGTGAGAATTTCGCCGCCCGGCTTGCCTTTCGCAGCTCGACCGCCGACCAGCCGCCGCTCGGCGAACAGCTGGCCACCTTGCGGCATCTGAAACGTTTCTTCGCGCAGGTCTGGCGCACCAGCCCGCCGCTGATGGTGGCGAGCATCGTGCTCAGGCTGTTCAGCGCTCTGCAGCCGCTGCTTCTGCTCTACGTAGGCAAGCTGATCATCGACGAGGTGGTCAGGCAGACCGGCATGCCCGCCCCTGGCCCAAGCTTTTCCGACTGGGTCGCCAGCGGCAGGCTCGTTCCGGTGGCCGAACTGCTGGTGCTCGAATTCGCGCTGGTGGTCGCCTCCGACCTCCTGACGCGTGCGATTTCGCTGGTCGACAGCGTGCTCACCGAACTCCATTCCAATACGGTCAGCATGGAGCTGATGCGCCATGCCGCGAGCCTCGACCTCAGGCACTTCGAATCCAGCGAATACCAGGACCGGCTGGAGCGCGCCCGCCGCCAGGCCGCCGGCCGCAACGCGCTGCTCGCCCAGATCTTCGGCCAGGGCCAGTCGATCGTCACCATCGTCTCGCTGGCCGCCGGCCTTCTGGTCTACGCGCCCTGGCTGATCCTGCTGCTGCTCGTCTCCTTCGTGCCCTCGGTGATCAGCGAGGCCAAGTTCAACACGCGCTCCTACTATCTGAACCGCATGCGCTCGCCCGAGCGGCGCGAGCTCGAATATCTCCGCTACATCGGCGCCAGCGCCGAGACCGCCAAGGAGATAAAGCTCTTTGGCCTCGGCACTTTCCTCGTCGGCCGCTTCAAGCGCCTCGCCGACACGATCATGCGCGACAACAGGCGCCTCGCCACCCAGCGCGCCATCTGGGGCGGGCTGTTCTCGGCGATCTCGAGCCTCGCCTATTACGGCGCCTACGCCTACATCGTCTGGCGCACCGTCGAGGGCCAGTTCTCGCTCGGCGACCTTGCCTTCCTGTCCGGCTCCTTCCTCAGGCTCAACGGCCTGTTCGGCCAGATGCTGATCGGCGTCACCAACATCGCCGGACAGTCGCTCTATCTCGACGACCTATTCTCCTTCTTCGACATCAAGCCGACCATCCAGCTCTCGCCGAACCCAAAACCGTTCCCGCAGCCGATCCGCGAGGGCATCGTCTTCGAGAATGTCGGCTTCCGTTATCCGGATACCGAGCGCTGGGCCGTGCGCGGCCTGAATTTTTCGCTCAAGGCTGGCGAGGCGTTGGCGCTGGTCGGCGAGAACGGCGCCGGCAAGACCACCATCGTCAAGCTCCTTACCCGTCTCTACGATTCCGACGAGGGACGCATCCTGGTCGACGGCGTCGACATCAGGGACATCGACATACTCGACCTCCGTACGCATATCGGCGTCATCTTCCAGGACTTCATCCGCTATTCCTTTACGGCGGCGGAGAATATCGGCGTCGGTCGCATGGAAGACGAACTCGACCGCGAGCGCGTCAGGGCCGCCGCCGAGCAGAGCCTCGCGGCCGATGTCATCGACAAGCTGCCGCTCGGCTACGACCAGCCGTTGGGAAAACTCTTCGCTAACGGCCGCGACCTCTCGGGCGGCGAGTGGCAGAAGGTAGCGATCGCCCGCGCCTATATGCGCGAGGCCGAACTGATCATCCTCGACGAGCCGACCGCGGCACTCGATGCCAAGGCCGAGGCGGAAGTCTTCCAGCGCTTCAAGGGACTGGCCAAGGGCAAGACGGCGGTGCTGATCTCGCACCGCTTCTCGACCGTGCGCATGGCCGACCGCATCCTCGTGCTTTCCGGCGGCCGCATCATCGAGTCCGGCTCGCATGAAGAGCTGATTGCTGAGCGCGGCGTCTATGCCGATCTCTTCGAATTGCAGGCGGCGGGTTATCGGTAGGTAGCCTGGCTTCTCGAAGCCTCTTGAATTAAATCACATTGTGTTATATATATACTGTGTGCTGAAAATCGGCACCGGAAGCAGCGGCAATCGTGCCGCGCCAGAGAAAGGAGAAACCCATGAATGGAAGTCCTTTATTTCGGCCAGCGGCCTTGGCGTGGAGCTAGGGCCTTTTGAGTTGAGGTTGCTGGCCTCAATTAAACGGCTCGCTGGAATGGCCTGGGGTTCCAACCTCCAAGCTGAACTCTCGCGAGAACTCGGACGGGATGTAGCTGTTGGACAGCTCTACCTCGCGCTCTCCAAGCTGGAGCGCAAAGGTTTGATCTCGTCGGAGAAAAGTGATCCGGAGCCCGTACGTGGCGGCCGCTCGAAGAAGGTTTTCCGATTGGAAACACCGGGTGCGAGGGCTCTGGAAAGAACGGCTGCTATAGTAAATGCACCGGGTGTTCTCCGTCCACAGGAGATCCCCAATGGCGAGATTGCCATATAAGATCGTTCGCTTTCTCGTCTGGATCACAGCAGATCGCGAACACCGAGACGATCTGCTTGTCGCTTTCGATGAGCGGTTCGATGAATTGTACGAGGCATTTGGTCCGGCGTACGCGCATTGGTGGAGTGTTAGTCAAGCTCTCCGCTCTTTGCCCTACGGACTGATTGCTAGAATGATCAGGTGGGCTCTGCTTTTGTGGAGCTTCGCTTCCTGAGAGTCATATCAACGGCAAGGGGTTTTGGTTCCCCTGCCTACGACACCAGCTTCAGCCCGACGATCCCCGAGACGATCAGCCCGATGCAGACAAGCCTGCCGACTGTCGCGGGTTCGCCGAGCAGGTAGACGCCGAGGATGGCGGTGCCGACTGCGCCCACCCCGGTCCATATGGCATAGGCGGTGCCGACCGGCAGCGTCTTCAGCGCGAGGCCGAGCAGGCCGAGGCTGATCGCCATGCTGACGGCGGTCAGCAGGGTCGGCACGAGCCGCGTGAAACCGTTGGTGTATTTGAGGCCGATGGCCCAGCCGACTTCGAACAGGCCGGCGACGAACAGATAGACCCAGCTCATGGAACGTCCTCTGCGCTATAGGAAGGGTCGTCCCTTCATTCTCTGAAACGAAGCGCCCGAGGTCGTCCTCGAGGTCATAGCTGAGCCTATCTAGAACGAATGGCCCGCAAGGTGAAGCGCCGCCAGGTCACGGCTGCCATGCCTGGGCGGCGTCGATCGAAACGCCATATTCCGCGCCGGAATCGAGCAGCGTGTGCCAGAGGCTCTCGGCGAAGGTGGCGAAGACCAGCAGGTGGAAAACGGCGTCCCCTTCCGCATCCTCGCCTCGCCAGAGATTGACCGCCGTGTGATCGATCGAGGTCGCGGCAGCCGCTCCGACGGGAAACGCCGCCGGATGCAGGTCGAGTGAACAGACTTTTGCCAGCATGTCGCGCGCGCGGGGGCCGGCGATGCGGAGCAGCGAGCGGCCGTCCGATTGCTCCGACAGCGACGCCGTGCCGGCAAAGGCAGTGCGCGCCCGTTCCACTCCTGCGCCGCGCGGCGCCAGCACGAGGAACTGGTCAGGCCCCGACCAGATCAGCAGCGCGCGGTTCGCGCTGATCGCCTCGGGCTTGGCCGGCGGCGCCTTGCCGAAAATCTCGGTGCTACCTAGCACGACGCCGTCCCACTGGCCGCGCCGCGCCATCACCTGCACCAGCTCGAAACCGGTCAGTTCCACCATGGTCAGGCCAGCCGCGTCGTCCTTCGCGCCATGCCGACCTGCCGCGTAGATGCGCGACAGCGGCGTTGTCTCGGTCCAGGAAAGTTCAGCCACGCTGGCGTCCTCCTTCCGGATCGTAGAAGACCGGGTTGCAGATCTCGATCTCGTAGTCCTCGCCGCGCACCGGGTCGTGCGCCATGGCGATCTCGCCGATGCGCTCGCGGCCGTTCGAGACCAGGCCGAGGCCGATCCACTGGTCCATGACAGGCGAGAAGCAGACCGAGGTGACATAGCCGCCATCCGTCTCCGGTGCCGGCGTCTCGCCTTTCTTGATGACATGCGCGCCGGAGCGCAGCTGGCGAGCCTTGTCGACCGGTTTGATGCCCACCACGACCTGCCGGTCGGGCGCGACAAGCACCTCGCGCCCGGCCATGACGCGGCCGATGAAATCCTTCTTGGTCGACATCATCTTGCCGAGGCCGAGGTCGGCGGCTGTCGTCGTGCCGTTGAGCTCGGGTCCGGCGACGTGGCCCTTCTCGACGCGCATGACGCCGAGTGCCTCGGTGCCGTAGGGAGTCACGCCGAACTGCTCGCCCGCGATCATCAGGTTACGAACGAGCGCGTCGCCGAAGCGTGCCGGCACGGAGATCTCGAAGGCCATCTCGCCGGAGAAGGAGATGCGGAAGAGACGCGCCGTCACGCCGCCGCGAAGCTGCACTTCCCTCGCGCCCATGAACGGGAACCCCTCGTTGGAAAGGTCCTCCTGGGGATCGACGATCTCCTTCAGGAGGTCGCGTGTCTTCGGCCCGGCGATCGAGAACTGCGCCCATTGGTCCGACACCGAGGTGAGCTGCACGTCGAGTTCGGGGAACAGAACCTGCCGGCAGAATTCGAGGTGCTGCATCACGAGGCCCGCCTTGGCGGTCGTGGTGGTCAGGAAATAATGGTCCTCGGCGAGCCTGGACGTCGTGCCGTCGTCATAGACCAGCCCGTCCTCGCGCAGCATCAGCCCGTAGCGCGCCTTGCCGACGGCGAGGCTGGAGAAGGTGTTGATGTAGACGCGGTCGAGGAACGCGCCCGCATCCTTGCCGTGTACGTCGATCTTGCCGAGGGTCGAGACGTCGCAGAAGCCGACGCCGCTGCGCACCGCCTTGACCTCGCGCGTCACCGATTCCAGCCAGGTCTTCTCGCCTTTAACAGGATACCACTGCGCGCGCTTCCACAGGCCGGTGTCGACAAAGACAGCACCGCGCTCGGCTGCCCAGTGATGCGACGGGGTTAGACGGGTACTGTGGAAATTCTCGTCGCGATGATGGCCGGCCAGCGCGCCGATGGCGATCGGCACATAGGGCGGACGGTAGATCGTCGTGCCGGTCTCGGGGATGGAACGCCCGGTCAGCTCCGCCATGATGGCGAGACCCTGCACGTTGGAGTTCTTGCCCTGGTCGGTCGCCATGCCGAGCGTCGTGTAGCGCTTCAGGTGCTCGACGGACTGGAAGCCTTCGAGCGCGGCGAGCGCGACATCGGACGCGGTCACGTCGTTCTGGAAATCGACGAAGGCCTTTTTCTTGCCCTTCACATGCCAGACGGGCTTCAGCGCGTAAGCCGCATTGTCATCGGAGGAGGGCGCTTCGCCGGCGCTCCTGCCGAAGCCGAGATCGGCAGCCGCAGTGGCGCCCGCGGCATGACCCTCGCTCAGACAGTCGGCTAGCGAGAAGGAGCCGTTGGCGGAACCCGCCGCCACCATGCCTGCAGGCGCTCCCTCAGGCACGAAGGCGGCGATGTCGTCGCGCCATTTCGGCCGTCCGCGATGCTGCGAGGTCAGCCCGACCGCCGGGTTCCAGCCGCCGGAGACGGCGAGGGCGTCCGCTTCAAGCGACGCAGTCGCGCCGCCGGCCAGCGCCACGGCGATCCTGCCTATGCCTGCCTTGCCGCCGTCGACATGGTCGACCACGCCGTTCAGCACTGCGAAGCCGTGCTTGGCCGCCAGCCCCCGCTGCTCGGCCGAGACGTCTCCGCGCGCATCGACGACGCCTGCGATGGTCAGCCCGGCGGCCAGCGCGGCGTCGACCGTCTTCCAGCCGTCGTCATTGTTGGTGAAGAGCGCCAGCCGCTTCGCTGGCGTCGCCGCGTAGCGGTTGATGTAGGTGCGCGCGGCAGACGCCAGCATCACGCCGGGCACGTCGTTGCCGCCGAAGACGACAGGCCGTTCCAGCGCTCCCGCCGCGACCACCGTGCGTTTGGCCACGATGCGCCAAAGCCGCTGGCGCGGCTGGTGCTCGGGCGGCACCGGCACATTGTCGTTGACGCGTTCGAGCGCGGCATGAACGCCGTGGTCGAAGGCGCCGGTCACCGTCGTGCGCGTCATGATCCTGACGTCAGGCATGGCGCGAAGTTCAGCTTCGGTCCGCGCGATCCAGTCGGCGGCGGGCATGCCGTCGATCGTGCCGCCGTCCGACAGCAGCCGTCCGCCGAGCGAGGTGTCTTCTTCGCAGAGGACGACGCGCGCGCCCGCACGGCCTGCCGCGCGCGCTGCCGCCAACCCGGTGGGGCCGCCGCCCGCGATCAGCACGTCGCAATGCGCCCAGGCCTTTTCGTAGTGGTCCGGATCACTTTCCGGCGCTGCGCGGCCAAGACCGGCGGCGCGGCGGATCAGCGGCTCGTAGAGCTTCTCCCACAGCGCCGAGGGCCACATGAAGGTCTTGTAGTAGAAGCCGGCGACGAAGATCGGAGATGCCAGCTGGTTGATCGACAGAAAGTCGAAATTGAGCGACGGCCAGCGGTTCTGGCTCGCGGCGACCAGCCCGTCGTAGAGTTCCGTCGTCGTAGCGCGCGTGTTGGGCTCGCGCCGTGCGCCTTGGCGCAACTCGACCAGCGCGTTCGGCTCCTCCGAGCCCGCCGTCAATATGCCGCGCGGGCGGTGATACTTGAACGAGCGACCGACCAGCTTGACGCCGTTGGCGATCAGCGCCGAGGCCAGCGTGTCGCCGGCATAGCCGCTCATGGACTGCCCGTCGAAGCTGAAGTCGAGCGGCTTGCCGCGATCGATCAGTCCGCCCGAGGCGAGGCGGTGCGTCTGTCCGGTCTCGGCCATCATGCACCTCTCCGGTCGACAGTAGTGCTGCCCCTCACCTGCCTGCCGGCATCCTCTCCCCGCAAGAGCGGTGAGAGGAGAGACGGCCGCAACGCCGCCACCTCCCTATCAGCACCTGCCAATGAGGCTAGCCGCAACGCTGGCGAACCCCTCTCCCCGTCCTTCACGGGGAGAGGGTAAGGGTGAGGGGCGGCACAAACCGTTCCGAGTACGCGCATCACGACGCCACCTTCGCGCCGGCGCCCGCCACAGCTTCTACGGAGAAAATCTCATGCGTCGTGGTGCTGCGCCTGACCTTCAGCCAGGAGCGACAGCCCCCGCTGTGATACCAAAACTCCTCCATCTCCCCGGCGACATTGTCGCGCAGATAGACGTAGTCGTAGAACGCGTCCTCGCCGGCGTAAGGGCTCGGGCGCTTCGGCTTGGCGTCGCCCAGATAGGAGAACTCGCCGTTCTCGCGCGGGCCGCAGAAGGGACAGGCTATGCGCATCTCTTGTCTGCTGTCCTCAATGCAAATTCGGTTGGGCGCCCTGGCCCTTTTCGTCGATCATCGCGCCGCGGCGGAAGCGGTCGAGCCGGAAGCGCGCCGCCTCCTTGTGCGGCTCGTCGCGCGCGATGAAGTGCGCGAAGACCAGCCCCGACGCCGGCGTCGCCTTGAAGCCGCCATAGCACCAGCCGGCGTTGAGGTAGAGCCCGTCGACCGGCGTCTTGTCGATGATCGGCGAACCGTCCATCGACATGTCCATGATGCCGCCCCACTGGCGTAGCAGGCGCACGCGGCCGATAACAGGCATCAGCGCCATGCCGCCCTCGCAGACATCCTCCACGACAGGCATGTTGCCGCGCTGGGCGTAGGAATTGTAGCCGTCTATGTCGCCGCCGAAGACCAGCCCACCCTTGTCCGACTGGCTGACGTAGAAATGCCCTGCGCCGAAGGTGATCACGCCGGGGATCAGTGGCTTGATGCCCTCCGACACGAAGGCCTGCAGCACATGGCTCTCGATCGGCAGCCTGAGGTCGGCCATCGCGGCGACGCGCGACGAGTTGCCTGCCACCGCCACGCCGACCTTGCCGGCGCCGATCTTGCCACGCGACGTCTCCACCCCGGTCACGCGGCCGTTGGCGTCGCGCGTGAACCCGGTCACCTCGCAGTTCTGGATGATGTCGACGCCCAGCCTGTCGGCCGCAGGGGCATAGCCCCACACGACGGCGTCATGCCGCGCGGTGCCGCCGCGCGGCTGCAGGAGGCCGCCCTGGATCGGAAAGCGCGCATTGTCGAAATTGAGGAAGGGCGCCATCTTCCTCACCGCCGCCGCGTCCAGCAGTTCCGAGTCGATGCCGTTGATGCGCATGGCGTTGCCGCGCCGCGCATAGGCGTCTCGCTGCGCGTCGGAATGATAGAGGTTCAGCACGCCGCGCTGGCTGACCATCGTGTTGTAGTTGAGGTCGCGCTCCATCGTCTCCCAGAGCTTCATCGACAGCTCGTAGAAGCCGATATTGCCGGGCAGAAGATAGTTGGAGCGGATGATCGTAGTGTTGCGGCCGGCGTTGCCGGAGCCGATCCAGCCCTTCTCCAGCACCGCGACGTTGCGGATGCCGTATTCGGCGGCGAGGTGATAGGCGGTGGCGAGGCCGTGACCGCCGCCGCCGATGATCACCACGTCGTAGCGCGGCTTGGGTTCCGGGTCGCGCCAAGTGCGCGGCCATTTCTTGTGGCCGGAGAGGGCGGCGCGCGCGAGCGAGAAGATCGAGTATTTCATAGTCGGTGCTTCTGACTCGCCGCCTGTTTTCCTGGCATGGTCTTATCCGAAAACCGGTTCCCACTTTTCGGGACCATGCCTACCGCCCTTTAAATATCGAGCGTATGGTCACGTTCCCACTGGGTGAAGTGGGAAGCATAGGAATTCCATTCCTGGTGCTTCAGCTTTAGATATGCCGACGAGAATTCCTCACCCAGCGCCGCTTTCAGCGACTTGTCCTTGTCGAACTCCCTGAGCGCGTCGAGCAGGTTGAGCGGCAGCTTGGGCGCGCCCTTCACCTTGTGGCCGTTCTGGTACATGTCGATGTCGTAGCGCTTGCCGGGATCGGCCTTGGAGCGGATGCCGTCGAGGCCGGCCGCGATGATGACGGCCTGCATCAGATAGGGGTTCGCCGCGCCGTCGGGCAGGCGCAGTTCGAAGCGGCCCGGCCCCGGCACGCGCACCATATGGGTGCGGTTGTTGCCGGTCCAGGTCACGGTGTTGGGCGCCCAGGTCGCGCCGGAGACCGTGCGCGGCGCGTTGATGCGCTTGTAGCTGTTGACCGTCGGGTTGGTGATGGCGGCGAGCGCGGAGGCATGCTTCATGATGCCACCGAGGAAATGTTTGCCCTTGGCCGACAGGCCGAGCTCCATCTTCGGGTCGGCGAAGACGTTGACCTTGCCGGCCTTGTCCCACACCGAGATATGCGCATGGCAGCCATTGCCGGTCAGGCCCTGGAACGGCTTCGGCATGAAGGTGGCGCGCAAGCCATGCTTTTCCGCGATCGACTTCACCATGAACTTGAAGAAGGAGTGCTTGTCGGCGGTGGCGAGCACGTCGTCGAAGGCCCAGTTCATCTCGAACTGGCCGTTCGCATCCTCATGGTCGTTCTGGTACGGGCCCCAGCCCAGCGCCAGCATGTGGTCGCAGATCTCGGCGATCACGTCGTAGCGGCGCATCACCGCCTGCTGGTCGTAACAGGGCTTTGACGCCGTATCGGCGGGATCGGAGATCGCCGTACCGTCGGGTGAGATCAGGAAGAACTCCGCCTCTACGCCAGTCTTCACCCGCAGACCTTCGGCCGCCGCTTCCTTGACCAGCCGGTTCAGCGTGTCGCGCGGCGCCTGCGCCACCGACTTGTCTTCCATGATGCAGTTGGCCGCCACCCAGGCGACCTCGGGCTTCCACGGCAGCTGGATCACCGAGTCCGGGTCCGGCACCGCCAGCATGTCGGGATGCGCCGGCGTCAGGTCGAGCCAGGTGGCGAAGCCGGCGAAGCCCGCACCCTCTTTCTGCATGTCTCCTATCGCCGCCGCCGGGACCAGCTTGGCGCGCTGGCCCGAAAACAGGGCGGTGTAGGAGATCATGAAATATTTGACGCCGTTCTTCCTTGCGAATTGCGCGAGATCAGTTGCCAATGGAGTTCCCCATTTGATTTGAATGCGTTCCCCTGGCGCTGTTGTTTTTATCGCCAGCAGTCGTGTCAGTTAGATCAGAAACCGCCCTTGCCGGGAATCCAGCTCGTGCCGGCAAGCGGCACCTGCGCCATCGCCGCGGCTTCCACCGTCAGCGCGCAGAGATCCTCCGGCTCGAGATTGTGCACGTCGTTCTTGCCGCAGGCGCGAGCGCTGGTCTGCGTCTCCAGCGTCATCACCTTGAGGTAGTTGGCGAGCCGGCGGCCGGCCGCGACCGGGTCGACGCGCTTCATCAGCTCGGGGTCCTGCGTGGTGATGCCGGCCGGGTCCTTGCCCTCGTGCCAGTCGTCATAAGCGCCGGCCGTGGAGCCGAGCGCATTGTACTCGGCCTCCCAGTGCGGATCGTTGTCGCCGAGAGCAATGAGTGCGGCCGTGCCAATCGACACCGCGTCGGCGCCGAGCGCCAGCGCCTTCGCCACGTCGGCGCCGTTCCGGATGCCGCCCGAGACGATGAGCTGCACCTTGCGGTGCATGCCGAGATCCAGCAGCGCCTGCACCGCCGGGCGGATACAGGCGAGCGTCGGCTGGCCGACATTCTCGATGAACACTTCCTGCGTCGCCGCCGTGCCGCCCTGCATGCCGTCGAGCACCACGACGTCGGCGCCGGACTTCACCGCTAGCGCCGTATCGTAATAAGGCCGCGCGCCGCCGACCTTCACATAGATCGGCTTCTCCCAGTCGGTGATCTCCCTGACTTCGAGGATCTTGATCTCGAGGTCGTCGGGCCCGGTCCAGTCGGGATGGCGGCAGGCCGAGCGCTGGTCGATGCCTTGCGGCAGGTCGCGCATATGGGCGACGCGGTCGGAGATCTTCTGTCCGAGCAGCATGCCGCCGCCGCCGGGTTTTGCTCCCTGGCCGACGACGATCTCGATCGCGTCGGCGC
>JAEYXI010000105.1 GCA_023428515.1 Pseudomonadota bacterium
CCTCTACCCCACAAAGTGGGGGAGAGGTGGCTCGCCGAAGGCGAGACGGAGTGGGGGAACATGCCCGCGAGGCCATATGCGATAACCCTCCCCTCAAGAGGAAGGGAAACGTATGACTTCCTTCCTCCTCCGCCGCCTGGCTTCAGGCCTGCTGACTCTGGTCGTGGCCTCGGTGGTCGTCTTTGCGGTCCTGGAGATCCTGCCCGGTGATCCGGCACGGCTGATGCTCGGCTTCAACGCCACCGAAGACGCCGTGCAGGCCCTGCGCATGCAGATGGGCCTCGATCAGGGATTCCTGGTCCGTTACCTCAATTGGACCGGTGGCCTTCTCACCCTCGATTTCGGCCGCTCCTACACCTATTCGGTTCCCGTCATCGACCTGATCACCGAGCGCGCCGCGGTCTCCCTGCCTCTTGCCTTGATCTCGCTTGCCCTCTCGACCGCGATCGCCATTCCGGTCGGTGTCTTCGCGGCAGCCCGCCGCGGTCGCACCGCCGACACGATCGCCATGGGAACGGCGCAGTTTGGGGTCGCCGTCCCCAACTTCTGGTTCGCGCTGCTTCTGGTCTACGTCTTCGCCGTCTGGCTGCGGCTGGTGCCGGCAGGCGGCTTTCCGGGTTGGGGCGCCGGCATATGGCCGGCGCTTAAGGCGCTTATCCTGCCCGCGGTGGCGCTCGCCTTGCCACAGGCAGCGATCTTGGCGCGCGTCGCCCGCTCGGCGCTGGTCGAGGTGCTCGGCGAGGACTTCATCCGTACCGCCCGCGCCAAGGGTCTGCCATGGAAGGCCGTGCTCTGGCGCCATGCGCTGCGCAACGCGATGCTGCCGGTACTGACCATACTCGGCCTGCAATTCGCCTTCCTGCTTGCGGGCACGATCATCATCGAGAACGTCTTCTACCTGCCCGGCCTCGGCCGCCTCGTCTTCCAGGCGATCAACCAGCGCGACCTGATCGTCGTCGAAAGCGTCGTCATGCTGCTTGTCGCGACCATCATCGTGATCAACCTCGTAATCGACATTTCCTACGCTCTCGTCGATCCAAGGCTCAGGGTGCGCGCATGAGCGATCAGTCCGCCGCATTGCCCGAAAAAGGCTTTCTCGCGAAAGCCTTTGCCAATCGTTCCTTCCTCATCGGCTTCGTCATCACCGCAATGGTCGCTGCGATGGCGCTGCTGTCCTTCTTCTGGACGCCCTACGACGTGACGAAGCTTGTCGTCGCCGACCGCATGCAGCCCCCCTCCGCCACGCACATCTTCGGCACCGACCAGTTCGGCCGCGACGTGCTGTCGATGATCATGGTTGGAGCCCGGAACTCGATCGCTGTCGCGCTGGTCGCAGTCGGCATCGGCATGGGCATCGGCGTGCCGCTCGGCTGCTGGGCGGCGGCACGTGGCGGTTTTGTCGACGACGCACTGATGCGCTTCAACGATATCGTCTTCGCCTTCCCTGCCCTGCTCTCCGCGATCATGATCACGGCGATCTTCGGCCCCGGCGCGGTCAACGCCATCATCGCCATCGGCATCTTCAACATCCCGGTCTTCGCCCGCGTGGCGCGCGCCGGCGCGTTGGCGATCTGGCCGCGCGAATTCATCCTGGCGGCGCGCGCCGCCGGCAAGGGCGGCGCGCTGATCACCATCGAGCATATCCTCCCCAACATCGCCAACCTGCTGCTTGTACAGGGCACCATCCAGTTCGCCCTGGGCATCCTTGCCGAAGCCGGCCTCTCCTATGTCGGGCTGGGTGCTCAGCCGCCCATGCCGAGTTGGGGCCGCATGCTCTTCGACGCGCAGACGCGCATGATCGTCGCGCCCTACCTCGCCATCGTGCCGGGGATGGCCATCGTCATCACAGTTCTCGGCCTCAACCTCATCGGCGACGGCATCAGCGACACGCTCGACCCGAAGCTCAGGCGCCAGCGATGAGCCTGCTCGAAATCGAAAACCTCTCGCTCGACATCGGCGGCACGCCGATCCTGAAGGGCATCGACCTGTCGATCGAAGCCGGCGAGATCATGGGACTGGTTGGTGAATCCGGCTCCGGAAAATCGATGACGGCGCTCTCCGTCATGCGGCTGCTGCCGGCGGCCGCGAGCACGTCCGGAAAAATCACTTTCAACGGCGCGGACATTCTTGCCGCGACCGAAGACCAGATGAACGCATTGCGCGGCGACGACATCGGCATGGTCTTCCAGGAACCGATGACGGCGCTGAACCCGTTGAAGACCATCGGCGAGCAGGTTGCCGAGGGCATACGCTGGCACACCAGCGCGAACCGAGCCGACGCCGAGGAGCAAGCGCGAAAGATGCTCGACCGTGTAGGACTGCCGGCAGCAAAATTTCCGCTCGCCCGCTATCCGCATGAATTGTCCGGCGGCCAGCGCCAGCGCGTCGTGATCGCGATCGCCTGCGCGCTGAAGCCGAAACTCCTGATCGCCGACGAACCGACGACCGCGTTGGACGTCGTCCTGCAGGCGCAGATCCTCGACCTCCTGCGCGACCTCGTCGACGAGAGCCGCATAGGCCTGCTCCTCATCTCGCACGATCTGGCGGTAGTCACCGAGATGGCCGACCGCATCACCATCCTGCGCGGCGGCGAGGTCATGGAAGCCGGCGAGACGGCAACGACGCTCTCTGCGCAGGTGCACCCCTACACGCGCCAACTCGCGCAGGCCTCGATGCATGTGCCGGAACGGCGCAAGCGCGCCCCATTCTCCCCCCTCGAGGGGGAGATGTCGCCGAAGGCGACAGAGGGGGTAATCTCAGGAGGAACCACCACGGTCCTCTCCGCGGCCATCTCGCCGCCGGCTGCCCATCCCCTCCTCTCAGTCCAGAACATCACCAGGGACTATCCCGGCCGCCGCTCTTCGCTGTTCCACAAGCCGCCACCTGTCCGCGCCGTCAACGATGTCTCCTTCTCGCTCGGCGAAGGCCATTCGGTCGCGCTGGTGGGACGCTCAGGCTGCGGGAAATCAACGCTCGCGCGCATAATCCTGGCACTCGACGAGCCAACGACGGGCACGATCGCCTTCCGGGGCCAGACGATCACCGGGCGCGATCAGGCCTCGCTGCGGTCTGCCCGCCGCGACATGCAGGTCGTGTTCCAAGACCCTTACGGTTCCTTCAACCCGCGTAGGACCGTCGAGTGGCTGGTCGCCGAGCCGCTGCACCTGCTGGACAAAAAGCCGGGCAAGGCGGAGCGGCGCGAACTGGTCTCCCAGGCGCTGCATGAGGTCGGGCTGAAGCCGGCGGACATGCAGAAATACCCGCATGAGTTCTCCGGCGGGCAGAGGCAACGCATCTCTATCGCACGGGCCATAATCACACGACCGAAGCTGGTAATAGCCGACGAACCGGTCTCGGCGCTCGACGTCTCCATCCGCGCCCAGGTGCTCGACCTGTTCGCCGACCTCAACCAGAAGCTCGGCGTCGCCTATCTCTTCATCACCCACGACCTGACGATGGCCCGCGCCATCCCCGACGAGGTCATGGTCATGCACGAAGGTCGGATCGTCGAGACCGGCAGGACGTCAGAAGTCTTGTCGCACCCGAAATCCGAAGCCGCGAAAGCGCTGGTCGAGGCCGCGCCGGACCTGCACCGGGCGATCGCGAAAAGGATGCAGGAACAGGGGTAAGCGATTCAGAAGATTCGACAACTGAAAATGCCCGCCCTGTCGGGCGGGCAGAGCCGGCGGACCAGACTGGAGGTCAGGCGGTCCGCATGCTTTTCTGGTTTTATTCCAGATAGCCCGACGGATCGACCGGCGAGGAGTTCTTGCGCACTTCGAAGTGCAGCTTCGGCGCGTCGGTCGTGCCGCTCATGCCGGAGACGGCGATCTCCTGGCCGCGCTTCACCTTGTCGCCGCGCTGGACCTTGAGCGCGCTGGCGTGGCCGTAGACCGTGACCAGCCCGTCCTCGTGGCGCACCAGAACGGTGTTGCCGAACTCCTTGAGACCGTCGCCCGCATAGATGACGACGCCGTTCTCGGCGGCCTTCACCGACGTGCCCTCAGGAACGGAGATGTCGATGCCATCGTTCGACTTGCCGCCGCCCTTGCCATACTGGGAGATGACGCGGCCACGGACCGGCCAGCGCATGCGGCCGATGCCGGTGGCGTCGGGAGCAGTCTCGTCGGCCTGCTCGATGAGCTTGTCGGCCTTCTTCGGCGGCGTATAGACAGCGACTTTCTCGCCCGATGCAGCCGGCTTGGCGGGAGCGGCCGCGGCAGGCTTGGTGGCGTTCGTCACCACCGCGTCAGTGGCCGGGGCCGCGGAAGCGACCTTGGTCGAACCGCCGCCGCCCGGGATCTTCAGCGTCTGGCCGACGCGGATCAACCCGTCGGAGCGACCGTTCGCCTCCTTGATGGATGTGACGCTGGCGCCAGTGTTCCTGGCGATGCGCGAAAGCGTGTCGCCTTCCTGCACCTTGTAGGTGCCGGCCGCGCCCGAGGCCTTGGCGTTGCTGTTGTCGGCGATCGCCGTGGTCGCGGCGCCGGATTTTTCCTTGCTTTTCTGAGTATTCGGCAGGACAGCCAGATTCTGCTGATCCTGGCTCTGGTCCGAAGGCTGGTGCTCGCCGCGCGAGGACTTGGCCTTCGCCGTCTTCGGATTGTTGTCGGGAGCGGAGACGCCAGCCTTGTCCGAGTAGACGTAGGTCGGGATGACGATCTTCGAGCCGGTCTTGAGGCCGTCGGATTCGGTGAGCCCGTTCGACTTCATGATGACGTCCGCGGGGACGCCGAAGCGGCGCGACAGATTGTAGACCGTCTCGCCCGACTTGACCGTGACCTGGGTACCGCCGGCACGCGACCAGCCCTTGATATCGCCCTGCTCGGCGAAAGGCGGCTGCTGGCTGACCGTGCCGGTCGTGGTGGTGTCGACCGGCTCCATCGCCGGCGCGGAAGCGGTCTGGACCGGCTGGGCGGCGGGAGCGCTCGCAGTCGAGACGGGCGACAGCGCGCCGCGGGTGACCGAACCGGAATATGTACCGCCTGCGGGAGCGGCCGCGACCTGCTGCGTATCGCCGGGATAAGGCTGCTGCATGCCGCCGGTCTGGGCGCTCGGCCGGATGATCTCGCGCTGGTTGGGCGTCGAGGCTGTCATGAAATCGTCGACGCCGCCGAAGCGCGCGACCTGGGAACTGCAACCGGCGGAAATTCCCGCCAGGAGAAGGACTGCTGCACCCTGCGACAGCTTCAGTCCGCTACGCTTCAAAACACTGACCTGCATGGCAAAGACCCGCGCATACCCTGGACTCAACTGCCGGAATTAAAGCGCGTTAATGTTACTGGTCGGTTAAGCCTTTCCCATTTGAAGCAGTTTTTATTCAGACTCTCGAAAATCGTCTTCAGATGACGGCCGCGACGCCCTTCATAATCGGCTGCAGCCTGACCTCGCCAATGTCCTCGCGCTCGAAGCGGCTGCCGATCTTGGTGAGCTTGGTCAGCGTCTGCAGCCCCTCCTCCGGCCCGATCGGCGCGATCATCACGCCGTTCGACGCAAGCTGTTCGGCGAAATTGCGCGGCAGGCTGTCGAAGGCGGCCCACACCACGATGCGGTCGAACGGCGCCTCGGCGGCAAGCCCCTGCGAGCCGTCCGCCTGGCGCACGGAGACGTTGGTCAGCCCAAGCGCCTCCAAGCGCTGGCGCGCCTGTTCGGCGAGCGTCTTGTAGCGCTCGATGGTCACCACCTTGGCCGCGAGCCGCGCAATGACCGCTGCCGTGAAGCCCGAGCCGGTGCCGACCTCGAGCACGCGATGGCCGGGCTCGATGGCGAGCGAAGCGATGATCGCAGCCTGCAGGTCCGGCCCTTCGATCGCCTCGCCGCAGTCGATCGGGATCATGCCTTCGCTCCAGGCGACGCTTTGCCAGCGGTCCGGCAGGAAGGCGTGGCGCGGCGTGGCCTCGAAGACCGAGATCAGTTCCTTGGCGACGATCCCCTTGCCGCGTAGCCGCAGCAGGAAGGATGCGAAGGCCTCGCGCTCGTCGACCACGCCATTCATGCGAGCGCCTTCGAGATCTGGTCGCGCAACTCGTCCGCCGTGAGGTCGAATTTGAGCGGCGTCACGGACACGAAGTTGCTCTTGACCGCATGGATGTCGGTGCCTTCGCGCAGTTCCGTCGTATCGCGGCCGAAGCGCAGCCAGTAATAAGGGAAGCCGCGACCGTCCGCCCGCTCCTCGATATCGATATTATAGGCGACCTTGCCCTGATTGGTGACGCGGACACCCTCGACGTCGTCCGGCCGGCAGCTCGGGAAGTTGAGGTTGAGGCAGGTTCCGGTCGGCAGGGCGACGGCGAGCAGCTTCTTCAGGAGGTCCGGCGCCAGCGCCTCAGTCGTCTCGTAGGGCACGTAGCGCTGCCCGTCCTCGACACTATAGGCCTGGCTGAGCGCGACCGACTGGATGCCGAGCAGTGCGCCTTCCATGGCGCCGGCGACGGTACCCGAATAAGTGATGTCGTCGGCGATGTTGGAGCCGGAATTGATGCCGGACAGCACGAGGTCGGGCAGGCCGGGCAGCAGCCGACGTACGCCCATGATGACGCAATCGGTCGGCGTACCCCGCACGGCGAAATGCTTTTCACCGAGCTTGCGCAGCCTCAAGGGCTCGGAGAGCGACAGCGAATGCGCATAGCCGGACTGGTCGGTTTCCGGTGCGACCACCCATACGTCGTCGGAGAGCGTTCGCGCGACACGTTCGAGGGCGGCAAGGCCTTCGGCGTGGATTCCATCGTCGTTGGTGAGCAGGATGCGCATGCTAAGCCCGTACCTCGATCTTGGTCAGCCCGCCCATGTAAGGCCGGAGCACTTCAGGAATGGTTACGCTGCCGTCCGCGTCCTGGTAGTTCTCCATGACGGCGATGAGCGCGCGGCCGACGGCGGTGCCCGAACCGTTCAGCGTGTGGACGAATGCGGTGCCCTTGCCCTCTTTCGGACGGTAGCGGGCATCCATGCGCCGCGCCTGGAAGTCGCCGCAGACCGAGCAGGACGAGATCTCGCGGTAGGCGTTCTGGCCCGGCAGCCAGACCTCGATGTCGTAGGTTTTTTGAGCGCCGAAACCCATGTCGCCCGTGCAGAGCGTGACGGTGCGGAACGGCAATTCCAGTTTTTTCAGCACGGCTTCGGCGCACTCCGTCATGCGCTCGTGCTCGTCGCGCGAACTGTCCTGGTCAGTGATCGAGACGAGCTCGACCTTATAGAACTGGTGCTGGCGCAGCATGCCGCGCGTGTCGCGGCCGGCCGAGCCTGCCTCCGAGCGGAAGCAGGGGGTCAACGCGGTGAAACGCAGCGGCAGTTTTTCCAGCGGCGTGATTTCTTCCCGTACGAGGTTGGTCAAAGGGACTTCGGCGGTCGGGATGAGCCCGAGCCGGCTTTCGCCATGCGGCGTAAAGAAGAGATCCTCGGCAAATTTCGGAAGCTGGCCCGTCCCGTAAAGCACGTCGTCGCGCACCAAGAGCGGCGGCTGCACTTCGGTGTAGCCATGCTCGGTCGTGTGCAGGTCGAGCATGAACTGGCCGAGCGCGCGTTCGAGCCTGGCGAGTTGACCTTTCAAGACGGCGAAGCGGCTGCCCGAAAGCTTTGCGGCACGCTCGAAATCCATCATGCCGAGCGTCTCGCCGATCTCGAAATGCTCGCACGTCCAGTTGGATTTCGGCCTGGGATCGCCGACCCTGCGGACCTCGACATTGTCGTGCTCGTCGGCGCCGACCGGCACGTCATGCGCCGGCACGTTGGGGAGGACGGCCAGCGCGTTCTCGAGTTCCATGTCGAGCCGGCGTTCCTCGGCCTCGGCACCCGACAGCCATTCCTTGATCGCGGTGACCTCGCCCTTCAACTCCTCGGCCTTGGCGGAATCGCCCGAGCGCATGGCGTTGCCGATCTCCTTGGAAGCGGAATTGCGGCGTTCCTGGCGCTCCTGCAGGCGGCCGAGATGGGCGCGCCGCAGTTCGTCAGCCTCGATCACCCCATCGACTGTCGTCTTCCCATCCTCGGCGGACCATTGCCGCTTTATCAGCGCGTCAATGAGGTCCTGAGGATTTTCACGAATCCATTTGATGTCGAGCATTTTGAAAATCGTCCTTCGAAAGGCGCACAGGGCCTAAACCGAGTGGGGAAAGGATGCAAGGTGGGGCATTTCTTCCTTCTTCCGTTCACGGGCCGCGCGTCATCGTTGCCACGCCTCGTTTCCGATCTGGCCATTGTGGGAAGCGGCGCATGGC
>JAEYXI010000127.1 GCA_023428515.1 Pseudomonadota bacterium
CCCACGGCTACTAGTTCGGCGCGGCCGGCGGCCGTCGTGTCGCCGGGGCCGTTGGCGAGGGCGACACGGTCGGCCTGAAGCGCTGGCTCCGCGCCGAGGTCGCCTGACCGCGCGGCAGGCTTTGTCAGGAGGGTGCGCCCGCGCCGGTAAGGTTAGCGGCAGGTCGGCCTTGCACAAGGCGGATGCCGCATCCTATCTACGAAACAAAGCTCCAGAACCGATTCTGCCCCATTGCATCTGCGGGCGCCGGAATCCCAGCCTTAAGGGACAGCGATGAGAGACCCCGTCGAAACCTACATGAACCTCGTGCCGATGGTGGTCGAGCAGACCAATCGCGGTGAGCGCGCCTACGACATCTTCTCGCGCCTGCTCAAGGAGCGCATCATCTTCATCACCGGCCCCGTCGAGGACGGCATGGCGACGCTCGTCTGCGCGCAACTCCTCTTCCTCGAAGCCGAAAACCCGAAGAAAGAGATCAACCTCTACATCAACTCGCCGGGCGGCGTGGTGACGTCGGGCATGGCGATCTACGACACCATGCAGTTCATCAAGCCTGCAGTGTCGACGCTCTGCACGGGCCAGGCGGCCTCCATGGGCTCGCTGCTGCTGACGGCCGGCCACAAGGACATGCGCTTCGCGACCCCGAACGCCCGCATCATGGTGCACCAGCCTTCCGGCGGCTTCCAGGGCCAGGCGTCCGACATCGAGCGCCACGCGCAGGACATCATCAAGCTGAAGCGGCGTCTCAACGAGGTCTACGTCAAGCATACCGGCAAGGACTATGAGACGATCGAGAAGACGCTCGACCGCGACCATTTCATGACCGCCGAGGAGGCCAGGGACTTTGGTCTGATCGACAAGGTCATCACCTCGCGCGAAGCCATGGAAACCGCGGCGGCCGGTTGATCCCATGCCGCGGCGTCAGTTCATGGATATGACGCATTTTTGAGGTGCGCTGCGGCATTTCGGACACAATTAGCTGTTTCCACGGCTGGTGGGACCGCCTACGTTAAGCCTAAATTGATTTTCGGCGGCTTAGCTTTTGGGCGGGTGGCCGCGAATCGCTGCCACGTCTTCGGGGTGTGTTTCGTCGATCGGGGACGCGTGCAGGGCTGCTGGCAAAGGCGGGATGTCCGCCATATATCGCATGAAGGGCGTCGGTACGCTTTAACGGACGACGTCACGGAAAGGACCAGGACACGATGAGCAAGGTCGGCAACAGCAGCGGCGGCGACTCCAAGAACACGCTCTACTGCTCGTTCTGCGGCAAAAGCCAGCATGAGGTGCGCAAGCTGATCGCCGGTCCGACGGTGTTCATCTGCGACGAATGCGTCGAACTCTGCATGGACATCATCCGCGAGGAGAACAAGACCTCGATGGTGAAGTCGCGCGAGGGCGTGCCTACACCGCAGGAAATCCTGAAGGTGCTGGACGACTATGTCATCGGCCAGCCCTACGCCAAGCGCGTGCTGTCGGTGGCCGTGCACAACCACTACAAGCGCCTCGCGCATGCCGGCAAGAACAACGACGTCGAACTGGCGAAGTCCAACATCCTGCTGATCGGCCCGACCGGCTGCGGCAAGACGCTGCTCGCTCAGACGCTGGCGCGCATCATCGACGTGCCCTTCACGATGGCCGACGCCACGACGCTGACCGAGGCCGGTTACGTCGGCGAGGATGTCGAGAACATCATTCTGAAGCTGCTCCAGTCGGCCGACTACAATGTCGAGCGGGCGCAGCGCGGCATCGTCTACATCGACGAGATCGACAAGATCAGCCGCAAGTCCGACAACCCCTCGATAACCCGGGACGTGTCGGGCGAGGGCGTGCAGCAGGCGCTCTTGAAGATCATGGAAGGCACGGTCGCCTCCGTGCCGCCGCAGGGCGGCAGGAAGCACCCGCAGCAGGAATTCCTGCAGGTCGATACCGCGAACATCCTGTTCATCTGCGGCGGCGCCTTCGCCGGCCTCGACAAGATCATCTCGGATCGTGGCCGCAAGACCTCGATCGGCTTCGGCGCGACGGTGGCCTCGCCCGAGGAACGCCGCACCGGCGACCTGTTCCGTCAGGTCGAACCGGAAGATCTCCTGAAGTTCGGTCTCATCCCCGAATTCGTCGGCCGTCTGCCGGTGCTGGCGACGCTCGAGGACCTCGACGAAGCCGCGCTGATCCAGATCCTGACCGAGCCGAAGAATGCCTTGGTCAAGCAGTACCAGCGCCTGTTCGAGATGGAGAACGTCGACCTGACCTTCCACGAGAACGCGCTCTCGGCGATCGCCAAGCGCGCCATCGAGCGCAAAACCGGCGCGCGCGGCCTGCGTTCGATCATGGAATCGATCCTGCTTGACACGATGTTCGAGCTTCCGGCGCTGGAAGGCGTGCAGGAGGTGGTGATCTCGGAGGAAGTGGTCTCCGGCAACGCCCGCCCGCTCTACATCTACGCCGAGGCCAAGGAGAAGACGGGCCCGGTCAGCGCCTGATCTCTGCGGCCAACGAGTTTGCGAACGGCGCCTTTAGGCGCCGTTTTCGTTTGTGCTTCAGGCGGCGTCGCGAATTTTCAGATCGATGTGCATACCGGCCGCAGCGATCATGTTGACCAACGTATCCAGACCGAACAGGTCAATCTTTCCGCGCATCAGATCGGACACGCGAGGCTGCGTCACTCCAAGCAACGTCGCAGCCTCTGCCTGACTCAATCCCTGTCGTTTGATGTGGGCCTTCAGCGCCATCATCATCGCAGACCGAAGCTTCAGGTTTTCAGCCTGTGCCGGATTGTCCTCGATGGCATCCCAGACGCTTTCAAATCGCTCGCCTGTCATCTCTGTGTTTCCCGTTGTAATTCGCGATAGCGCTTCCGCGCCAGATCGAGGTCGGCTTTCGCCGTCTTCTCGGTTTTCTTCTGAAAGCAGTGGAGCACGTAAACGGCCTCTGTAAACTTCGCGATGTAGATCACCCGAAACGCGCCGGCCTCATCGCGTATACGAATTTCACGGACGCCAGATCCGATGGATGACATCGGCTTCCAGTCATCAGGATCGTAACCTTCCTGCACCTGGTCGATCTGAAAACCGGCGGCGCGCCGGGCGCTCGCCGGAAACGTTCGAAGGTCGCCACGTGAATTCCCGCAAAAGATGACCAGCTTGCCCACGCATCAAATATACAAAATTCTGTATGAAGGGGCAAGTCAGGGCCTTAAGCCGCCGTGATGTGGCTGTGCCCGAAGAATACTGGATAGAGGCAGAGCTCGCGCACCAGTCTGTGCGTGCCGCGTTCGAAGACGAACATGTTTTCCCAATGGCCGGTTACGGCGTAGTGCCTGCCGTCGGGCAGGAAGGTGACGCCGGCGGGGTAGCGCAGGCCGACAGTGCGTGTATCGAGCACGTTGGACACCGCACCCGTCCCGCCGTCGAACACCAGCACATGATGCGTGGTCGGATAGGTGGCGATCGCCTCGTCGTGCTTGTCGTCGTAGCGGATCGACAGCCCGTGTCGCATCAGTTTGGTGGATTTCGCATCGCCCATTTTGATGAGGCGATTGCGCGCCGCGTCGTATTTCAGCGTCGCGGCCGACATGTAGTTATAGCCGGGGTCGGTGGTGACGTCGCTTTCATAGGCGACGTTCTCGCCCCTGAGCTGCCTTGCGTCGTCATGGTCGCTGCCGTAGCGCGCCTGGATGGCGAAGATGCGGTCGAGCCGGCCGGCCGCGAGATGGCGCAGCTCCGTATCGCCGCGCCCGGTCACGCGCTTGTCGACCAGCTTGCCGCTCGACACCTCCACCACGGTAATCGAGGCCTGCACCACGCCGCGCGGCAGCGTGAACTTTCCCGTCTTGGCGGAAACCGTCGAGCCGTAATTGGCCGCCACGATGTGCTTGCCGTCGGCGGTGAGCCGTATGTCGTGCGGGTCGATGCCGTGCGTTGAATAGGTCTCGGCGATCTTCAGCGTTTTCGGGTCGCGGATGGTGAGCCGGCCGTAATGCCTGTCCAGCTTCCCCTGGTAGGGCAGGGACGGCGCCCGCTCCGAGAGGATCACCGTCTTGCCGCCGTCGAGATAGACGGCATGCCCGCCGCCGTGCCAGCCGTCGCCGAGCGAGGGGCCGATCGCGGCGAGTTCCAGCGTGTCCGGATCGAAGGCCGTATGCTGCTCCCCGTCCATCGAGCAGAGCACGCCGATCGAGCGATCGGGCGCAACTTCCACGTCGTGCGCGGCCACCGGCAGCAGCGTCTGGCGGACCGAGCCGTCGAAGCCGACCCGCGTCAGCATCTTGTAGACCGGTTGGCCCTTGATCGCGCGGTTGAACCGGCGATTGGAGGTAAGCGGCTTGCCATTGGCATAGGCGCTATCAGGGAAATAGCCCGGCACATAGACCGCGACGTCCTTGAGGTCCTGCTTTCGAGGTATTGCGGGCGCTGGCGCGGCTTCAGCGGGTGCCGTGGCGGCAAGCGCCAGAATAGCGCCGCCGGTAAGCAGGCTGCGGCGATCAACCGACATGATTGTTACCTTGGGTCAGCACGCGAAAACTCCTGACTCGATACAGCATCGTTCGGCGCGATCCCATTGATTGAGCACGGTCTTTCCTAAGAAAGGCTTCTCATACTAGTGCGGCTTGCTCCCTTGCGGAAGTCGTGCGCCCGCCGAGCTATGCGTGGAGCGCAGGGCGTCCGTACCGCCCTGGGCCCGCTCTTGATCTTTGCCGCCTTCCTATCCAATTAACCACGGTAAGGCTTCGGCTTAATCTCGTGCTGCAATCCACATATGATGATAGCGTGGTAGGCGAGACGGTTCGCGGCCGTTAATATGAGATTCGCGGTTGGCTCAAGGCGGCCGCGATAGAAAGGTAAGTCAATGGCCAAGATATCCCGGACTTCCGGCGACGGCGTCTTCGCGGTCCTTCCGCTGCGCGACATCGTGGTTTTTCCGCACATGATCGTCCCGCTCTTCGTTGGGCGCGAGAAGTCGATCAAGGCGCTGGAAGAGGTGATGGGCGCCGAAATGCAGATCATGCTTGCGACCCAGATGAACGCCGCGGAGGACGATCCGGCGGCGGATGGCATCTATGACGTCGGCACGCTCGCCAACGTGCTGCAGCTCCTGAAGCTGCCCGACGGCACCGTGAAGGTGCTTGTCGAGGGCACGGCGCGCGCCAGGATCGATTCCTTCACCGACCGCGAGGACTTCCACGAGGCTCGCGCTACGGTTCTGAAGGAGCCGGAGGAGGAAGAGATCGAGATTGAGGCGCTTGCCCGCTCGGTGGTTTCCGACTTCGAGAACTACGTCAAGCTGAACAAGAAGATTTCGCCCGAGGTGGTCGGCGCGGCCAGCCAGATCGACGATTATTCCAAGCTCGCCGACACGGTCGCCTCGCATCTCGCGATCAAGATCCCCGAGAAGCAGGAGATGCTGGGCACGCTTTCCGTCAAGGAACGGCTCGAGAAGGCGATGGGCTTCATGGAAGCCGAAATCTCCGTTCTTCAGGTAGAGAAGCGCATCCGCTCGCGTGTAAAGCGCCAGATGGAGAAGACCCAGCGCGAGTACTACCTCAACGAGCAGATGAAGGCGATCCAGAAGG
>JAEYXI010000222.1 GCA_023428515.1 Pseudomonadota bacterium
CGCCTGTTCAGGCGGCGGCTTTCTCCAGGAACGTCTTCATCCGCTCCAGCGCGCGCAGGATGTTCTCTTCCGAATTGGCGTAGCTCAGGCGGATGTAGCCTTCGCCGAGCACGCCGAAATCCGGTCCGCCGATCAGCGCGACACCGGCATTCTCCAGCAGTTCAGAAGCAAGCTTCTTCGCCTTCCAACCGGTCTTCGACACGTTCGGGAAGGCATAGAAGGCGCCCTTCGGCGTGATGCAGGAAATGCCCGGCAGGTCGTTAAGCCCCTCGACCACGACCTTGCGACGCCGGTCGAAGGCCTTCATCATCTTCTCCACCTCGTCCTGCGGCCCGTCGATCGCCGCGATCCCGGCGAACTGGCTGGGCGCGTTGACGCAGGACCAGCAGTTCACCGCCAGCTTACGCACCTTGTCGTAGAGGTTGCCGCCCTTCTCGCCGTTCGGCCAGATCGACCAGCCCATCCGCCAGCCGGTCATCGCCCAGGTCTTCGACCAGCCGTTCAGCACGATCAGCCGATCGCGGATCTCAGGGTATTTGAGAAGCGACGTATGCTCCTCGCCGTCATAGGTCATGACGTCGTAGATCTCGTCGGATAGGATCGCGACATCGGGATGCTTCTCCAGCCCCTTCACCAATTTGTCGATCTCGGCCTTCGGCGTGACGCCGCCGGTCGGATTGGCCGGCGAGTTCAGGATGATCAGCCGGGTCTGCGGCGTGATCAGCGCCAGCGTTTCCTCGGCGGAGAAGGCAAAACCGTTCTCCTCGCGGACCGGGATCGGCACCGGCTTGGCGCCGGTGAACTCGATCATCGAGCGGTAGATCGGAAAGCCCGGATCCGGGTACATTATCTCCGCGCCGGGTTCGCCGAACATGACGATCGCCGCATACATGGTCGGCTTGCCACCGGGCAGGATCATCACGGCCTCCGGCGACACCTCAACGCCCGTCATCGCCAGCGTGCGGCGCACCACCGCCTCGCGCGTCGCCAGCAGGCCTGTCGCAGGCGTATAGCCGTGATGGCCGTCCTTCAGCGCCTTGATCGCCGCCTCGACGATATGGCCCGGCGTCTTGAAGTCCGGCTGGCCGATGCCGAGGTTGACGATGTCCTTGCCTTGCGCCGCGAGCGCGGTGGCGCGGGCAAGCACCGCAAAAGCGTTTTCCTCGCCAAGCCGGTCGAAGGCGGCAACTGTGTGGAGCATTTTTCGTCCCTATCTGGCGCTAAAATAGCCTGCGTGTTTCTGTGAGCCTGCCCGCGCAATGTCAACCGGAGTAGTGCCTGTCGTGACTAAAGAGCTGAAGAACTGGACGCCGCGCCCGCGCCCCGAGCGCAAGGTGCTCGACGGACGCTATGTCCGCCTCGAGCCATTGTCGGCGGCAGAGCATGGCGACGGGCTCTACGAAGCGGCGACCGCGGAGGCGGAGCGTTTCCGCTGGCTCTTCGAGGCGAGCCCCGAGAGCCGCGCCGCCTTCCAGCCATGGCTCGAGAAGGTCGAGGCCAGCGAGGATCCCCTCTTCTTCACCGTCATCGACAAGGCTTCCGGCAGGATCGCCGGGCGCCAGACGCTGATGCGCATCGATCCCAACTTCGGGGTCATCGAGATCGGCAACATATTGTGGGGGCCGGTCGTCGCCAGGAAGCCCGCCGCCACCGAGGCGCAGTTCCTCTTCGCGCAATATGTCTTCGACGAACTCGGCTACCGCCGCTACGAGTGGAAGTGCAACAACAAGAACGAGCCTTCGAAGCGCGCTGCCGAACGCTTCGGCTTTTCCTTCGAGGGCATCTTCCGCCAGCACATGGTGGTCAAGGGAGAGAACCGCGACACGGCCTGGTACTCGATCATCGACGGCGAATGGCCGGCGTTGAAGCAGGCATATGAGGGCTGGCTCCATCCCGACAATTTTGATAGTGACGGAAACCAGAAGAAGCGCCTGGAGGACTTCCGTAAGTCTTTGGCGTGAAAGGTTATTTCGTTACGAACGGGGTGTATGGTGGCTTCCTCTTCCGGTCATGGCGGGCACGATCATGATCATGATGATCATAACCATGCGGGCCATGATCACTCTGGCCATGATCATTCCGGCCATAGCCACGGGCCTGGTCATGTCCACGGCTCGACCGACAAGAAGCGCGTTTTTATCGTCGCCTGCCTGACAGGCGGCTTCATGATCGCCGAGGCCGCCGGCGGGCTGATCACCGGCTCTCTGGCACTGCTCGCCGACGCTGGCCACATGCTGACGGACTCCATTGCGCTGTGGCTGGCCTGGTATGCGTTCAAGCTTGCCGAGAGGCCGGCGACGGTGCGCATGACCTACGGCTTCGGCCGCGTGAAGACGCTGGTCGCCTACACCAACGGCATCACCATCTTCGCCGTCGCCGTGTGGATCGTCTACGAGGCGGCGCGCCGCTTCGTCGAGCCCGAACCCGTCCTGGGCGGCCCGATGCTGGTCGTGGCGAGCCTCGGGCTGGTGGTCAACATCGTCGGATTCCTGGTGCTGCACGGCGGCGATCGCGAAAGCCTGAACATGCGTGGCGCGATCCTCCACGTGCTCGGCGACATGCTCGGCTCCGTGGCAGCCATCGTCGCCGCGCTCGTCATCCTGGCAACCGGCTGGACCCCCATCGATCCGATCCTCTCCATCCTCGTCGCTCTGCTCATCCTCTCCACTGCCTGGGCGCTGATGCGCGAGGCAGCCCACGTGCTGCTCGAAGGCGTGCCGGCGAGCCTCGATCGCGACGGCATCGCGAAGGACATCACGGCCAACGTCGCCGGAGTGCGCGAGATCCATCACATGCATGTCTGGTCGATGGACGGCACGAAGAACATGGCGACGCTGCATGCCTGCCTGACCGAAGGTACGGATGCCTACACCACCGTCACCGCCATCAAGTCCAGGCTCGCCAAGACACACGGCATCGACCACGCGACGGTCGAGCCGGAATTCGGCGCCTGCACCGACGAGACGCCGCAACATCTCCACTAACATCCATCAGGGAAACATCATGGCAGGCAGGCTGAAGGGGAAGATCGCCGTCGTCACGGCGGCAGGACAGGGTATCGGCCGGGCAATCGCCGAGGCCTTCGTGGCGGAGGGCGCGACCGTCTACGCCTCCGACGTTTCCCGCGACAAGCTCGAGGGGCTCGCCCGCGCCAAGAAGGCAAAGCTCGACGTGCTCTCGACAAAGGCCGTGGACGCCTATGCCGCCAAGATCGGGCCGGTCG
>JAEYXI010000231.1 GCA_023428515.1 Pseudomonadota bacterium
ACGCCGAGCTTGAGGCCGCCGCATCGGATTACGTGAAGGCCGTCGTCGGACTGGAGCCCTTGCTGAAAGAGGCAAACGACTATTACGAGCAGGAGGACTACAAGGACGACAAGATGGCCAAGGGCAAGGCCCTTCACCCCCGCCTTGTTGCCGCCTGGGATGCCTTTGCTGCCGCGGATGAAAGGCTCCGTGCCGGGGTCGAGGCGGTTCAGGACGAGAGAGCCGCGGAGAAGCTGGCGGAGATCGAAAAGACGGAAGGCCGAGAGGCCCGCTATCATGTCGAGGCGCTGATGATCCAAGCGAAACGCGTCATGCGCACACAGACCGAAACCCCGCCGGATGTTGCCAAGATCACCGCGGCAGTCCGTGATTATGAGGCCATCACCAAGGCAACGGAGGCGTTCGGCGCCTCAGGCTTCGTCAATGACGCGAAATCCTTCCTGGTGACCGCCAAGCAATTGATGCGCCGCATCCGCGACAAGGTTTCCTACAGCTCCGGAGATAAGATGATGCTCAACTCCGGCGGCGGAGGCTGGATGGTCGAGGGATCGCCGCCGCGGCTTATGCGCGACTACAACCAGCTTGTCGACAGCTACAATCGCGGCGGAGCGCTGTGATCAGACGAGGCGGCGCGCAAGGCATCCCGGAGCTTTTCGTCGCTCCAGTCCCACCAGCGAAGCTCCGGAAGTCCTGCGATATCTGCGTCGCACAATCGCTTCCGGATGATCTGGGCGGGGGTTCCGTTGACGACGGCGCAGGGCTCCACATCCTTCGTCACGAGCGCCCGCGTGCCGATGACCGCGCCGTCCCACGCTCGGCGGCGCGCTGGGACGCAGCCCTCACCAGCCCTCGCTGGACATGATGGCGCGCAGTCATGAGCATCGCCTCGCGAACCGCCGTCATCGCCCGGCTGAACGATGAACTACGCCGGACCTTCGCCACCGGCGACGTCAGGCTCCCCGCCGGAATCCGCGCCCTGCCGCCCGCGCAGCTGCGCGTCGTGCTCGCCCGCGTCCGCCATCATGACGACTTCACGCCGGACAACGATCCCCATGGCGAGCGAGACTTCGGCGCTCTCGACCTGGAGGGCCTCGGCCGCGTCTTCTGGAAGATCGACTATCACGACCCGACCCGGACCTTCGGCAGCGAGGACCCCGCCGACCCCGCCCGCACCCGCCGCGTCCTCACCATCATGCGCGCCGAGGAGTATTGAGGGAGCGAGGGGTGGCCGCAGCACAAGGTGAGTTCGCTGCGATCACGACGAATAGCCGGTTTGGAGGCCGGGAGCGGACTGTCCGCATTCCCGTCAGCGAGTATGGGAAGCGGTCGTAAGCTCGCACGCGCAAATTAGCCGTCTCGAAGCCGAGCATATTCGCGACATGGCGGCTCATGGCTTGAAAGCGCGACGGGGAGTGTCGTGACAGTCGTCGCAAAGCATTGTCGCGGAAGCACGGTTTGCGGGCCTCGCCACGACGTGCGCGCGCAGTGCGGCACAGCAGCGGCAGGACCAGACTGTCGGGCCGCTCCCAGGTCCGGCAGCGACCCATCGCCGTCAGAAACGGAGCTGACCACCCAGCTTGATGCCGACGCCGGTGCGGTCTTCGGTGAAATCGAAGCTGGCCTGCACGAACCCGACAGTGCTGTTCGCGAGGTCACTGACCGCAAGGCCGGCGCTCAAATCGCCATAAATGCCCTTCTGGTCGCCGACATAGCTGGTGTCGAGCGCCGAAACCACGACATTGTCGTCCGCCAGGAACTCATAGCCCAGCGTCGCGATGGCGTACGGCTTGAGCAGGACGGTCTCGCGCTGGATGTTCATCGCCACGCGCAGGCGCCCCTCAGCGGCGAGGCCGGTGGTATCGTCGAAGCCGGCGGCAATGTTGGCGACATCGACCGTGTCGAAGGAGGTATAGCTCGCCTGCATCGCCACCGAAGGCTCGACCAGCAGCTCGCCGTAAGCGAGGCGAATGCCGGTCTCGACCCGGCCGCCAATGCTCGATCCGCTGAAATCGGTGCCAACGGAGGCGAGAGTCATGTCGACGTCGAATACCTGCCCCATCAGAATGCCGTTCACGAACACGCCGCCTTCGGTGACATAGGTGCCATAGGCGCCGAAAAGCGGCCCGTCGACCGTGGCGTCGGTGGCGGAGGCATCGAAGTCGAGCGTGGAGCGCCCGTAGCCAGCGATCAACCCGGCGGCGACGAAATCATGGCCGACCTCGCGGGCGAGATCGAGACCCCCCTGGAAGATACCGGTGTCCATGTCATAGCCGTTGCCGGTCGAGGTCACGCCGCTCGCCTTCAGCCAGGCGCGCGCGGTGGGTGAGAAGGGCTCCTTGTCGAGGCCGGAGAAGGCCGAAGACGGCGCCTTGGTCGGGACATAGGCCATCGGGGCCGCCGGGGCGGGCAGGCCGGCGAAGAAGGAATCACGCAGATCGTCGATGCGCTCGGTCACCAGCCGGGTCGACTGATTGAGCAGGTTGCGGGCGGCATAGGCGGTGTCGCTAAGGGCGGCGGCGGCGTCGACATTGAGCCCGCGCGTCAGCGACCAGGTCTCTTGCTCGCCCGTCGCATAGTTGAGCCCGTAGCTGACGAGGCCGTAATCCTGATCCATGTAGAAATTGCGCGCGCCCACCGAGGCGGAGCCTTCCACGGTCACCACCGTGATCGGCGAGATGCCGCGCCAGTTCAGCGCCGCCACTTGTGCCGGATTTGCGAGCAGAACTTCGGTCCGACCGCTCGCATTACCTTCGATGGTCAGGCCGGGAAGGGCGGACAGGCCAACGCTGGAGGGCGAATGAAGCCGCAGGCGCGCGGCGCCGCTGGCGTCGTAATCGCCGGCAATGGTGGTCGCGCCGGGTTCTGAACCGGTCGAGACGAGATTGATGGTGCCGCTATTGGCGAAATCGCCCTCGAAACCGGTCTCGTCGAGGGCCCAGAGCGTCCCGCTATTGCTGAAAACGCCCGAGGCGGCAGCCGTCGTGATGGACGATACGCCGGTGACGACCCAGGTGCGGGCATTGCGCACCTCGACCGTGCCCGTCGTGTCCGGGACCTCGACGCCCTCCGAAAGGGCGGCCGGCGTCTCCACGACGACGCGCCCGAACAGCAGGCCCGCATTGCCGATGCTCACCTCGTCGGCCTTGATCGCCGCGAAGATGGCGAGATTGCCCGCCGCGTCCGCGAGGTCGCCGAGCTGCGCGCTCGACATCGCGCCGATGCGACGCGCATCGAAGCCCTCGTCGAGGTCGAGACCCGCCCCCACGATGCCGCCGGCGGCGTTGGTGAAGGTGGCGGTGCCGACGTCGCCGGCCAGCGTGACCAGCCCGAACGTGCCCTGCGGATCGGCAACGGTTGCGAAGGCCGTGAGAACCCCGCGATTGGTGACGGTGAGGTCGCCGCCCATGGCGCCCTCATAGGCGGGCACGTCGCCGACAATGGCCGAGCCGCCCTGCGCGCCGATCTGGATTGCGGTGCTCGCGCCCTTGATGAGGCCGGCATTGTCGACGATCACATCGCCGTCGGTGCTCATCAGCCAGGCGCCCCAGCCGTCGGGAGCGACGATGCTGCCGCCGGCTAGGTTGACCAGCTCCGCCGTGCCGTGGGTCTGCGACCAGATATGCACGCCGTTATAGAGGGTGGTGTAGACGGTGCGGTCGGGGTTGTCGTGCGAGGTGATCGCGCCGGCATTCACCACGGTTGCGTCGCCGGAAACCGACCCGCCGGCCCACACATTGGCGCCCGGCCCGTCATAGGACGTCACCGTGCCGTAATTGGTGAGGATGGCGCTGTTCTTGTCCGACCACACGGCGACGCCCCGGCGGCCGTTCGAGGTCACGACGCCGTTGACGTCGTTCACGACGCTGGCGAGGCCATTATAGCTGTTGACGCGCAGGCCGTCGTTCAGCGACGTGACCGAGCCGTCATTATAGATGCTGACCGCGACGGGCTCGGGCGCGGCGTAACCGCCATCGGCCAGAATGCCGTAGGTGTCCCAGGCATTGTAGCCGGTATAGGTGGTGGTCACCGTCCCGTAATTGGAGATCGAGACGCCACCGCCATTGGCGAGGCCGACAATGCCGTTGGTCCCCATCGGCGACGGGGACGCGCCGGCGGTGACGGTGCCGTAATTGGTGATGGTGACGTTGCCGCCGACATAGGTGTCGCCGTCAGGCCAACTGCCGGGCTCAGTGGAGGCGACGTAGACGCCGGTCTGGTCGGGCGCGATGAGCACGCCGTCACCGATGTTGACCGTGATGTCGCCACGCACCGTGCGCACGTCGACGCCATCGTAAAGCTGGCCGAGAACCGTGGTGGAGCCGGTGAGGTTCAGGGTGAGGTCGGTGGGGTTGGCCGCGTCGTCATCCGCCTTGAACAGGATGCCCGGGCCGCCATTCGTCGCGCTATCGAAATAGCCATTGTCGATGGTGAGCGTGGCGAATGGCCCGGTAGCGGTCGCCGACAGGCGCTCGTCGGTGCAGGTGAGGAGCGTGACGGCACCTTGATAGGTCACCGTGCCGGCATTCGTGCAGGCCGCGTCGGCGGGGGAAGGCGACGCCAGCCACACGCCACCCGAGACGACGAGGCCAACCATGATGAACGGCTTGCGATTGCCCCGCATGTCCAACCCCCACTTTAGTCGTTACCCGCGCCTTGCATGGAAGATAAAGGGACGGGAGCCAAGGCCT
>JAEYXI010000307.1 GCA_023428515.1 Pseudomonadota bacterium
CACCGCGCCGGCGTCGAGGCGCTGCGCAAGACGGTCCGCGCCGCCGCCGACAGCGGCGTCGCCTGGCTGACCGTCTACGCCTTCTCATCCGAGAACTGGTCGCGGCCGAAATCCGAGGTCAGCGACCTGATGGGGCTGCTGAAGCTCTTCATCCGCCGCGACCTTGCAGAACTCCACCAGAGCGGCGTCAGGGTAAGGGTGATCGGTGAGCGCCCGGGCCTTGCGCCCGACATCGCGCAACTCCTCGACGAGGCGGAATCGCTGACCGCCAACAATCGCTCGCTGAACCTCGTCATCGCCTTCAACTATGGCGGCCGCGACGAGATCGTGCGGGCCGCGCGCGGCATTGCCGATGCAGTCATCCGGGGTGATCTCGAGAGCGACGCGATAACCCAGGAGGTCTTCGCCCGCTTCCTCGACACGGCAGACATTCCGGATCCGGACCTCGTCATCCGCACCAGCGGCGAGCAGCGCATGTCCAACTTCCTGCCCTGGCAATCCGCCTACAGCGAACTCGTCTTCCTGACCTGCTACTGGCCCGACTTCACGCAGGAACACTTCGCCGATGCGCTCAGGCAATATGCCGCGCGCGAACGACGCTTCGGCGGCGTGATGCCGCGAGGCGTGGCGCAGGGCGTCGCTTCGTGAGCGGGGAAAGCTCACCGCCCAGGCAGATGAGCAACCTCCAGCTCCGTATCATCTCGTCGGTCGTGCTGATCGTCGCGGTGCTCGCAGTCACCTTCCTTGGCGGCGTTGCTTTCCGGCTGCTCGCGGCCCTCATTGCCGCCGTCATGTTCTACGAGTGGTGCACGATCTCGCGAAACGCGGCTGCCGTCCGCAATCAGCTCATCGCCGCCGCATTGCTCGCAGTGGTGCTGCTTGCCATGGTGCTCGGCTATTCGGCGGTTGGCATACTCATTCTCCTCGCCGTCTCGGTGCTTGCCAGCCTGCTCGACAGCCGCCTTGCGGGGCAGGGCTCCTGGGCGCCGGCCGGCCTTGCCTATGCCGGCCTGTCAGGCGTCTCGCTCGCCTGGCTGCGCGATGGTGACCAGGCAGGCCTCATGGCTATCCTGTTCCTCTTCGCGGTGGTTTGGGCGACCGACATCTTCGCCTATTTCGTCGGCCGTTCGCTCGGCGGCCCGAAGCTCGCTCCGTCGATCTCACCCGGCAAGACGCAGAGCGGCGCGCTCGGCGGCACGCTTGGCGGCGTCCTCGCCGGCATTGCGCTCGCGGCCTATGCGGGGCTCGACAACCTGCCGCTGCTCGCGTTTGTCGCTTTCCTGCTTTCCGTCGTCTCGCAGGTCGGCGACCTTTTCGAATCCTGGGTCAAGCGACGCCATGGCGTGAAGGATTCGGGCAACATCATCCCCGGTCACGGAGGCGTGATGGACCGCGTCGACGGGCTTGTCGTGGCAGCCTTTGCCCTATACGCCATCAGCTTCATGCTGGGGAACGCCGACAAGCCCGCGCAAGCCTTGTTTGCGATCTGATAGAATCAGGTGCCACGGATTCGCCCGTATTGAGGCCACACTTGCCGCGTCGTCGGCGCCGTGGCGGGTAGTTGAGGGAACGACTTGAGCGACACACTTTCATCGTTTCTCGGCACGGACAGCCTGCTGATCGGCACGATCATCCCGTTCCTCTTCGTGCTCACCGTGGTCGTCTTCGTCCACGAGATGGGGCATTACCTCGTCGGGCGCTGGTGCGGCATCGGCGTCAAGGCCTTCTCGATCGGGTTCGGCCCGGAACTGATCGGTTTCGACGACCGGCACGGTACGCGCTGGAAGCTCTCCGCCATCCCGCTTGGCGGCTACGTGAAATTCGTCGGCGACATGAATGCGACGAGCACGCCTGAGGCCGGCGAGATCGAGGCGCTTTCCGACGATGAGAAGAAGGTCGCCTTTCACACGCAGCCCGTGTGGAAGCGCGCGCTTACGGTTTTTGCCGGCCCGGCCTTCAATTTCCTGCTCACCATCGCCGTTTTCGCGGTGATGTTCACGCTTTACGGCAAGTTCGTCTCGGAGCCGGTCGTCGCCGAAGTGCGGCCCGACAGCCCGGCCGCCGCGGCCGGTTTTGAGCCCGGCGACCGCTTCGTCAGGGTCGACGGCTCCTCGGTCGAATCATTCGCCGACGTGCAGCGGCTCGTTTCGGGCCGGGCGGGCGACCCGATCGAGTTCGTGATGGCCCGCGACGGCGGCGAAGTGACGCTGACCGCGACGCCGGAGCCCATGGAGCAGACGGATGCGCTGGGCAACGTCGTGAAGCTCGCGGTGATCGGGGTGGTCAATACGCCCGAGGCCGGCCAGCAGCGCATGGTGGAGCTGAGTCCCGGCCAGGCCTTCGTCGAAGCGGTGGAGGAAACCGGCCACATCATCGTCAGGACCGGTCAATTTTTAAAACGCTTCGTTGCGGGGCGCGAGGATAAGTGCCAGCTCGGCGGGCCGATCAAGATCGCCAAGATCTCCGGGCAGGCGGCCAAGCTCGGCTTCGAATGGCTGGTTCAACTGGTAGCGCTGCTTTCGGTCGGCATCGGGATCCTCAATCTGCTGCCGATTCCACCGCTCGATGGAGGACATCTCGTCTTCTACGCCGTGGAGGCCGTGAAAGGGCGTCCGGTGTCGGAGCGGGCTATGGAGGCGGTCTATCGCGTCGGCCTGTTCCTGGTTCTCGCCTTCATGGGGTTCGTTTTCTGGAACGACCTCTTTGGCTGTTGAAATCATGAACGAATTTGGCGCGAACATGATGCGAGTTGAGGCGCCGTTTACCATGACGGGGGATATGCGTGACGCGAAAGCCACGCGGCTTGGTTAAGTAAACACAAATTAACCAGGAGCCTTGCTTGTGGGGAAAATCCGGTTATTACGGTCAGGGAAATGCACCGCGACGTCCGGTTTTCTCGCCGTGGGGACTTCGAGAAAAAGGGTTCATAAGTTTACATGAAGGCAGCATCCGGGTTTTTGAGCGCCGCTTCGGCGGTCGCGTTGTCTGCGGCCTTGGCAATGCCGAGTGCATTTGTGTTGCAGCTGGCGTCGGTATCCGTCGCGCAGGCCGCCACGGTCTCCTCGATCGATGTCAGGGGCAACAAGCGCGTCGACGCCGAAACGATTCGCAACTACCTCACCATCAAGCCCGGTCAGAGCTTCTCGTCGGTCGACATCGACGAATCCGTTAAGCGCCTCTTCGGAACCGGCCTGTTCTCCGACGTCAGCGTGAACCAGGTCGGCGGCACGCTCGTCGTGCAGGTTTCCGAATACGAGGTCGTCAACCAGGTCCTTTTCCAGGGCAACAAGAAGATCAAGGACGCGCAGCTCTCCGGCGCGGTGCAGTTGAAGCCCCGCGGCACCTTCTCGCCCGACCAGATGGAAGCGGACGCCGAGGCGATCCGGCAGGCCTATTCCCGCATCGGCCGCGACGACGCGACGGTGACCCCCAGGACCATGGATCTCGGCGACAACCGCGTGAACGTGGTGTTCGAGATCAACGAAGGCGGCCGCACCAAGATCAAGGCGGTGAACTTCGTCGGCAACGAGGCCTTCAGCGCCCGCCGCCTGTCGGACGTGATCGCGACGAAGAAGTCTTCCGTGCTTTCCTTCGTGCTGCGTGACGACATCTATGCCGAGGATCGGCTGCGTGCCGACGAGGAGGCGCTGCGCCGCTTCTACTTCAATCGCGGCTATGCCGACTTCCAGGTCGTCTCCGCCTTCGGCGAGCTCGACGAGGCGACCAACGAGTACACCGTCACCTTCACCATCGATGAAGGCCAGAAATACACCTTCAGCGATATCAGCGTCGACAGCACGCTGCCCGACGTTCCCGGTGAATCGCTGATGCCGCTGGTCGAGACGCATCCGGGCGATGTCTACAACGCCAAGGACATCGAGGACTCGATCATCAAGCTCACCGAGCACCTCGCGGGCCTGGGCTATGCCTTCGCGCAGGTCACCCCGCGCGGCGACCGCAACTTCGAGAACCGCACCATCTCGGTCGTCTACACAATCGACCAGGGCGCCAAGACCTATGTCGAGCGCATCGAGATTCGCGGCAACACGCGCTCGCGCGACTACGTCATCCGCCGCGAATTCGACGTCAGCGAAGGCGACGCCTTCAACCAGGTTCTGATCCAGCGCGCTAAGCGCCGGCTGGAAGCCCTTGGTTTCTTTGAGACTGTCGAGGTTTCGACCGCTCCCGGCTCCGAGGCCGACCAGGTCGTGCTGGTGGTCGATGTCGTGGATAAGTCGACCGGCGAGTTCTCGATCGGCGCCGGCTACACGACGGGCGGCGATTCGCCCGGACCGTCGATCGAAGGCGCGATCACCGAGCGCAACTTCCTCGGACGCGGCCAGTTCATAAAGTTCTCCGCCGGCGGCGGCAAGGATTCACGCGACTTCCAGTTCTCCTTCACCGAGCCGTATTTCCTCGGACGCCGCATCGCGGCCGGCTTCGACATCTACCGGCGCACGCGCAACTACGACGACTACGACAGCGATAGCACCGGCGCGACCATCCGCTTCGGCCTGCCGATCACCGACAAGCTGTCGACCCAGATCGCTTACAACATCGTGAGCGAAGAATATAATCTGGACGACGACTGCGACGACAGCCCGTTCACCAACCCCTGCGGTGTGTCGAATGCGATCGTCGACGCGGTGGACAACAGCCCCTGGCTCAAGTCCTCGGTTTCCGGCGCGCTCGTCTACAACACGATCGCCGACATGAAGAGCCCGCATGCTGGCATCTTCGCCAACGTCGCGACCGAAGTCGCCGGCCTTGGCGGCGACGCCCAGTTCGTGAAGCTTACCGCGCGCGGTTCCTACTATCACACGCTGTCCGAGGAACTCGACATCGTCGGCATCGTCAGCGGCGGTGCAGGACATGTCTGGGGCTATGGCGACGACGGGCTTCGCATCTTCGACCAGTTCCAGAGCAACGACCGCATGATCCGCGGCTTCGAATATGGCGGCATCGGCCCGTACGACGCCAATTCGTCGGGTGACGACAAGCTCGGCGGCACGACCTATTTCAACGCTTCCGTCGAGGCGCAATTCCCGATGCCCGTCCTGCCTGAGAGCTTCGGCATCAGGGGCGCGGTCTTTGCGGACGCGGCTACGCTTTACGGCAGCGACATCGACGTTTCCGGCGTAGACGTGCGCGGAGACAGCATGCAATGGCGTGCTTCGGTCGGCGCCGGCCTGATCTGGGCGTCGCCCTTTGGCCCGCTGCGCATCGACTACGCGGTGCCGGTCGTCAAGGAAGACACCGACGAAGTGCAGGAATTCAACTTCGGCATGTCGACCCCCGTCAGCTGCGAGCGGGGGGGTTTTACCGGCCGTC
>JAEYXI010000331.1 GCA_023428515.1 Pseudomonadota bacterium
GCTAGAAAATCCCTAGAAAGAGAGCATGCCGCTCACGAGTGCCTGCCAGGTAACCCGGCCAACGATTCCGTCCACTGATACCGAAGGAATGTCGAGAGAAAGCGCGTGCTGGAAGCCACGCACCGCGGCATCCGTCGCGGGACCGAACGTCCCGTCGATTTGCGGTCCGTTGCTGGGATCGCCAGACAGGTTGCGGAACTGGAATTCCTCCTGCACCCCTCTTACGGCATCGCCTTGGCTGCCGCTTTTGACCTGCACGACGAGAGCCGCCCAGGTGATCGGTCCGACGATTCCGTCCGCCGAGAGCCCACGGCTTGTCTGAAACGCCTTCACCGCGGCCAGTGTGTTGGCGCCGAATGCGCCGTCGGCGACGACGTTATGTCCTCGCGCCCGGAGCAGATGTTGCAATGTCTTTATAGGATGTCCGTCGGCGCCGTTCTTGACCACGGGCCACGGGCTGATGCTGCCAGCCATGATCGTACTCCCCTCGAATGGAACACGAAGCTATGCGGCCAGCACGGAGGAAGACCATCGACGTCAGCGGGTAGCACCATCGTTAACGAAGCCGGTATCCACGGTCCACGCAACGGGCAGGCAATCTTCAATCTCTGCCTGGCGGCCGCCGATGTCAACGACCGCCATTGCGGTTGCTCGGGGCTCCGCCAGGCCCAATGCCCGCCCGACAGTAGGCCTTGGCGATGCCGCTCGATCCGGAACAGGGCCTTTATATTTTCCTTACATGCGGCCGCACCATTCCCAATCGAGATTTGACGCCCCCATCGCCATCTTCCGGACCGAACCCATTCCGGAGTGACGCTCATGTCCGACATTCTCTATCTGGCCATAGGGCTCGGCGCCTTTGGCCTGTTCGCTCTCTACGCCGGCCGCCTCGGCCGCATTTGAGGGAGGCGGCAATGCTTGAACCCCTCATCGGCCTCGCCGTCGCGCTGGCGCTCGGCATCTATCTCGTCGTTACGCTGATCAGGCCCGAACGGTTCTGATCGCGGTCCCGGAGCAATTTCCATGACACTTATCGGTTGGCTGCAGATCGGCCTGCTTTTTGCCGTCGTCGCCTCGCTGGTGAAGCCGCTCGGCCTCTTCATGGCGCGCGTCTTCTCCGGCGAACGCACATTCCTTTCGCCTGTCCTAGGCCCCGTCGAGCGCGGCTTCTATGCCGCCGCCGGCGTCGATCGGAAGTCCGAGCAGGGCTGGCTCGCCTACACGCTCTCGATGCTCGCCTTCTCGATGGCGGGTTTTGCGGCGCTTTACGCCATCCTGCGCCTGCAATTCTACCTGCCGCTCAATCCGCAGGGTTTTGCCGGCATGTCGCCGCACCTCGCCTTCAACACGGCGGTGAGCTTTGTCACCAACACTAACTGGCAGTCCTATGGCGGCGAGACCACGCTCAGCCATTTCAGCCAGATGGCTGGGTTGACGGTGCAGAATTTCGTCTCCGCCGCGACCGGCATCGCCATGGCGCTTGCGCTGACGCGCGCCTTCGCCCGTTCCGCATCGCAGACCGTCGGCAATTTCTGGGTCGACCTTACTCGCGCCACGCTCTACGTGCTCCTGCCACTCGCCATCATCGTGGCGATTGCCTTCGTCGCCATGGGCCTGCCGCAAACGCTCGACGCCTCCGTCACCGCGACCACGGTCGAGGGCGCGCAGCAGACGATCGCGCTCGGACCGGTCGCCAGCCAGGAGGCGATCAAGCAGCTCGGCACCAATGGCGGCGGCTTCTTCAACGTCAACGCCGCGCATCCCCTGGAGAACCCGAGCGCCCTATCGAACTACCTCAACATCGTCGCCATGCTCGGCGTGTCGGCGGCGCTCGTCTACGCCTTCGGCCAGATGGTCGGCGATCGCCGCCAGGGCTGGGCGTTCCTCGCCGTCACCGGCATCATGCTCGTCGTGGCGACAGGCGCGATCTACTGGGCCGAAACATCAGGCAACCCGATCCTGACGGCGCTCGGCGTCGACCCTTCGCTCGGCAACATGGAGGGCAAGGAGGTGCGCTTCGGTCAAGCGATGACGGCCGCCTATGCGGCGGCCACCACCGGCCTCTCCGACGGCGGCGTCAACGCCATGCATGGCTCGCTGACCGGCCTAGGAGGCCTGGTGCCGATGTTCCTCATGCAACTCGGCGAAGTGCTGCCGGGCGGCGCCGGCTCCGGCCTCTACGGCCTGATCGTCTTCGCAATCCTCGCCGTCTTCGTCGCCGGCCTGATGGTCGGCCGCACGCCGGAGCTGCTCGGTAAGAAGATCGAGAGCCGCGAGATGAAATACGCCATGCTCGCGGTGCTCATCCTGCCGCTGGCGATCCTCGGCTTCACCGCCGTCTCGGCCATGCTGCCCTTCGCGGTGGCGAGCGTCGGCACCGGCGGTCCGCACGGCCTGTCGGAGATCCTCTACGGCTTCACCTCGGCGGCCGGCAACAACGGCTCGGCCTTCGGCGGCCTGACCGCGAACACGCCCTGGTACAACACGACGCTTGGGCTCGCCATGCTGCTCGGCCGCTTCGCCTACGCCGTGCCGGTCATGGCGATCGCCGGCACGCTTGCCGCCAAGACGCGCGTCCCGGCCTCGGCCGGCACCTTCCCGACCCATACGCCGCTCTTCGTCGGCCTCCTGATCGGCATCATCCTGATCCTCGGCGGCCTGCAATTCTTCCCGGCGCTCGCGCTCGGACCCATCGTCGAGCATTTCGCGATGCTCGCCGGCCAGACGTTCT
>JAEYXI010000347.1 GCA_023428515.1 Pseudomonadota bacterium
GTGGAGGGGTCCATGAAAATCAACCGTCGCGAGCTCATGCTCGGTGCGCTTGCCGCTGCGACGACTGCCGGGCTCGTACCGGCGGAAGCAGCCAAGGCCACCGGCAAGTCTGCCTGGTTTGCCGGAACTGCCGTCGACAACGGCGTCACCTTCAAACTCACCAATTTCAACGCCGTCGACAAGAGATGGCACAAGCAGATGGTGAAGTATAAGTCGTCCGAGCCGGCCGGCACGGTCGTCGTCGATACGCGCCACCATTTCCTCTACGTGATCATGGAGAACGGCACCGCCATACGCTACGGCGTCGGCGTCGGCCGCGATGGTTTCCAGTGGTTCGGCCGCGCCAATGTCGACCGCAAGGCGCTGTGGCCGAAATGGACGCCGCCGCCCGAGATGATCAAGCGTCAGCCGGACCTGCCGCCCTTCGTCGCCGGCGGTGCGCCGAACAATCCGCTCGGGCCCCGCGCGCTCTATCTCTTCAACGGCAACGCGGACACCGGCTATCGCCTGCACGGCACGCTCGAGCCGTGGAGCATCGGCAACGATGTGTCTTCCGGCTGCATCCGCATGTTCCCCGAACATGTGATCGATCTCTACCAGCGCTGCCCGATCGGAACGGCCGTTCAGGTCCTGCCGCACATCGCAGACCGGGCGCCCCCGGCCAACCAGACGAACGGATGAGCCAGAATTTCATGACCATGGGGATGAAGTTTTTGCAGGCCGGCGTGTTCGCCGGCCTGTTGGCGTTGGCCGCCTCCTGTACCACGTCCGGCGGCGGCGTGGCCGTGCCCGGCGCGACCACGCCCGAGGACATGCTGCCGTCGCAGGCCGGCGGCTATACGGACGACCCGGCCGCGGGCTTCGAGAACGTGCAGCCCGGCTCCGAGCAGGATTTCATCATGTCGGCCGGCCGACGCATCTATTTCGCGGAAAATTCCGCCGCGCTCGACGAGACCGCCCGGGCGACCGTCGACAACCAGGTCGCCTTCCTGAAGAAATACCCGCGCTGGTTCGCCAAGCTGCAGGGTTTTGCCGACGATCCCGGCGGCAACGCCAAGATGACGCAGCTTTCCCAGCAGCGGGCCGACGCGGTGATGAACTACATGATCACCAGCGGCGTGTCCGCCAACCGGCTGTGGGCCAAGGGCTACGGCAAGGAGCGCGTCGTGCGCGAATGCACCGAACGGGCCTGCAAGGTCCAGAACCGCCGCGTCATCACCAACCTACGCTCGTCGCGCGACGAACCGGACGACGGGCAGTAAGCCGCCGCCGTCCTCCACGATCGAATAGCTTCTGCGCCGTCATCCTCGGGCTTGTCCCGAGGATCTACTGCGCCCGGCAACCTTGCGATAAGCCTTCGTCGAAGCTTGGGTGCGCCTTCCGTCAACGGCGGCAGATTCTCGGGACAAGCCCGAGAATGACGACAAGGCAGGCATGCGCCTTGCTGTGACCTATTGCTCCAGGAATCGGATGCGGTTGCCGAACGGGTCGATGACCTCGCACTCCAACCCCCAATCCTGCTTGTTCAAGCCCGGGCGGTTGTATTTGTAGTTCTTGGCGATCAGCGACTTCTGCCAGGCTTCGACGCCCTTCATGTAGACGATCGACGTGCAGCCCGGGCTGGCGTCGCCGGAATGCTCCGACAGATGCAGCCGCATCCCGCCGAGCGAGACCTGGCAATAGAGCGGCGCCCCCTCGTGGAAGCGGTGCTGCCAGTCGACGTTGAAGCCGAGGAAATCCCGGTAGAACTCCATCGCGCGCGCTTCGTCGAAGATGCGCACGATCGGCACGGGCTGCGTGAAGGAGATGCCCTCCAGCGGATTCGCCGCCTCCTTCTCCAGCCTGGCGGACAATATGTTCCAGTTGTCGCAGCCGAGCTGGCGCGCGACGATTTCGAGCGCTTCGCTGTGGCTGATGTCCAGATTCTTCTCGGCAAGCGACTGGCGGATGGATTTCGCCATCGCCTTCGCGTCCTGTGCGGTTCGCATTGGTTTCGATCCTCTTCTACAGGCGAAAGCGTCATCAGTGTCCGCATTGCCGATGCCTTCGCCCTGCGAAAGGGATCAGACGGAAGGAAGACGACGCATTCGCCAAACCCTTGCGGGCGCGGACTGCCGGCTGCGTCGAGCCGAACGCAAGCTAGCGCGACGCGGCCGCACGCGTCAATTCGGCCACATTCTCCCCTAAAACCGGTGGACAACCTCGCCGGAACAAAACGGCGACATTGCTGGCCTTTCGATCCCGAATCACTACATTGGGGAAAATGTCCGACTTTCCCGACGACATGCCGTTCTTCGACGAGGAACCCGCTCCTCGTGCAGGCGCCCCGCGTCCGCGCGAAGACGCCCCTGCGCCGGCGCCTCGTGCCGGCGGCCTGGGCATCGCAGCGCGCGCCATGGCTGCGCGTCAGGGCCATAACCAGCCACCTGACTATCTGAAGGGCCTGAACCCCGAGCAGCGCCTCGCCGTCGAGACCACCGAGGGACCCGTTCTGGTGCTCGCCGGCGCCGGCACCGGCAAGACGCGCGTCCTGACCACCCGCATTGCGCACATCCTCGCCACCGGCCTCGCCTACCCCTCGCAGATCCTCGCCGTCACCTTCACCAACAAGGCCGCGCGCGAGATGAAGCAGCGCATCGGCATGCTGATCGGCGACGAGAATGTCGAGGGCATGCCCTGGCTCGGCACTTTCCACTCGATCGGCGTCAAGCTGTTGCGCCGCCACGCCGAACTCGCCGGGCTGAAGAGCGACTTCACCATCCTCGACACGGATGACGTGATCCGCCTCGTCAAGCAGTTGATCCAGGCGGAAAACCTCGACGACAAGCGCTGGCCGCCGCGCCAGTTCGCACAGATGATCGACGGCTGGAAGAACAAGGGTTTTGGCCCAAAGGACATCCCCGAAGGCGATGCCCGCAGCTTCGGCAACGGCAAGGGCCGCGAACTCTACAAGGCCTACCAGGAGCGGCTGCAGACGCTCAACGCCTGCGACTTCGGCGACCTTTTATGCCATCCGATCAGGATCTTCCGCGAAAACCCTGATGTGCTGAAGGAGTACCACCGGCGGTTCAAATACATCCTCGTCGACGAGTACCAGGACACCAACACCGCACAGTACCTCTGGCTGAGACTGCTCGCACAACGCCCAGGCGGAGAGCCGGTTAACATCTGCTGCGTCGGAGACGACGACCAGTCCATATACGGCTGGCGAGGTGCCGAGGTCGATAATATCCTTCGCTTTGACAAG
>JAEYXI010000428.1 GCA_023428515.1 Pseudomonadota bacterium
CCCTCCGCGGGCGGCCCCCCCCCCCCCCCCATCGGGGTCGCCCCCCCCCACGACGGGATAGCCGTCCTTCTCGAGGATTTCGATGACGCCGTTCCAGCTCGACGCATCGGCAAACGCACCATGGACCAGGACGATGGTCGGTTTAGCGGATTGCGCGTGGGCGCTGCCGAGCGTGGCTGCGACGATCGCCAGGCCTGCGAGCAAGGTCTTCATCTGAAGTATCCTTTCTTTGTCGGGTGTCGTTTTCATCGGCCCGGATGCAAGGCCAGGAAAGGCGATGCCGCCGGTTCGACCTGCGCTAGGCCGCCGGTTGGCTCTTCCTTCGGAAAATCCGTCGACATGCTCAGGTCGCGCCATGTTTCAAGTTCCCCGAGCTTGCGGAGGTCTGTCTGGACGATGATCTTCAAGGCATCGCTTCCGAGTGGAAGCCGGAACGGCGGCCGATCCATCGCGGCTATCTTCAGGATGGCCTGCGCCGCCCGCGCCGGATCGCCCGGCTGCCTGCCGTCATAGCTGCGTTGCATGCGGGCTGTCTCGCCGACAACCCGATCGTATTCCCGCCGCCCTGCCTTGAGCGACGTTGACGATCCGGCGAAGTCGGTACGGAAGCCGCCCGGCTCGACAATTGTGACCTTCACGCCGATGAGATCCATCTCGTGCGCAAGCGACTCGGAGAATCCCTCGACAGCCCATTTGGCTGCCGAGTAAGGCGCACGGCCCGGTGCACCGACGCGGCCTCCAACCGAGGAGAACTGGATGATGTGGCCGGCACGCTGTTCGCGCATGACCGGGATTGCGGCCTTGGTTACGATGATCGTTCCGAACAGGTTCGTTTCGATCTGCCGGCGAAACTCGTCGATTTCCGTATCCTCGACGGAATTCACGTTGCCGTAGCCGGCGTTGTTGACGAGGACATCAAGCCCGCCGAAGCTGTCCACGGCGGTGCGAACGGCATCCTGCGCGGCAATCGGGTCCGTCACATCCAGCGCGACCGTCCGGACGGCTTCGCCGTAGCGCCCTGCGAGATTGGCCAGTTGCGCAGGCTCCCGTGCCGTTGCCACGAGACGGTGGCCGGAGTGGAGCACGGCTTCAGACAAAGCGCGACCGATGCCGCGCGAACTCCCGGTGATGAGCCATCGCTGTGTCATGACTGCTCCTTCTCGACCGAACGCCCGGTCGTGAATATCCACTCATATCCCGCTAAGGCGCGAGCCGCGTGAAGACGAAATCATGGCCTTTCACGCGGGCTTCGTGGCACGCGAAACAGGTCTCGTGCTGCTCCTCGTCTACCGGCTTGCCATCGACAAACCGGCCGAATCCCCAGCCGCCGGTCTCGGCATACTTTGCCGAGTCCTTGACCATGATCTGGACCGTGGTGGCGGCACCCGGAATGGAAGCGGGTTCGAATTCGGGCGATTGGACGTGCTTCCAGGCAAGCTTTGCAAGAATGGTTCCATCGGGAAACGGAAGCGTCCCGTCACGGTACGCCTCGACCGCCACGGCATTCCCTAGGACGGCGCGAAGCTCGTTCAGCGGTTCTGCCTCCAGTGCCGGCGCGATCAGTTCCCACCGCCGATATCCCTCGGGAGTCGTCACGCCGTAGATCGGCGATGCATTCGTCTCTATCGCGCCGCTTTCGGCACCGAGGACCGCGGCCGTTGCAGCCGAAGCCAGGGTGACCCCCGACAGCAAGAGGAGTGACAGTCTCATTGATTGCTCCGTTCGGCTGGCGCTCAGAAGCGGTCGACGTCGATGATGGCCTGGGCGAAGTCTTGCGACGCTTCTTGTGGCAGGTTGTGCCCTATGCCGCCCGTGATCAGCCGGTGTTCGTATTTGCCTGAGAACTTCTTGGCATATGCTTCCGGATCAGGATGCGGCGCGCCGTTTGCATCGCCTTCCATGGTGATGGTCGGCACGGTGATGGCGGGGAATTCGGCCAGCAGTTCTTCGAACTCGTCATATTTCGGCTCGCCTTCGGCCAGTCCGAGGCGCCAGCGATAATTATGGATTACGACGCTGACGTGGTCGGGATTGTCCAACGCCGCGGCGCTGCGCATAAACGTTGCGTCGTCGAAATCCCATTTCGGTGAGGCAAGCTCCCAGATCAGCCTGGCAAAATCATGCCGGTATTCGTCATAGCCGGCCCGGCCGCGCTCGGTCGCGAAATAATACTGGTACCACCACTGCAGTTCAGCCTTCGGCGGCAGCGGCATCTTGCCGGCCGCGGGACTGCCGATCAGGTAGCCGCTGACCGAGACCATGGCCTTGCAGCGGTCCGGCCACAGCGCCGCGATGACGTTGGCCGACCGCGCGCCCCAATCATAGCCGGCGAGGATCGCTTTTTTGATCTTCAGCGCGTCCATCATGGCGACGGTGTCGAGCGCCACTGCGGAGGGTTGACCGTTGCGGAGCGCATCGCCGGAGAGGAAACGCGTCGTGCCGTGGCCACGCAGATAGGGGACGATCACGCGATAACCGGCCGATGCCAGCAATGGGGCGACATCGCTGAAGCTGTCGATGTCGTAGGGCCAGCCATGCAGCAGGATGACCACCGGCCCGTCGGCAGAGCCTGCCTCGGCATATCCGACGTTCACGACGCCGGCGTCGATCTGCTTCAGCGAAGTGAACGGGGCATTAGCACCGGCGGATGGCGTGCGCCGGCCCGATCCGTCCGTTTGCGCGCCTGCCGCCGTGATCCCGACGAACTGCGCCGCAGCGACGGTCGCGGCAGCGGCACCAAAGAAATACCGGCGACGATGGTCGATCTCTTCCGGGATGTTGGTCGTATCCATTGTAAACCGTCCCTGTGGTTCTTTTGTCGGCTAGATGGCCGGCCCGATCGTGGTCGCTAGACCAGATTGATCGCGACATCGATGTTGCTGCGCGTGGCCCTGGAGTACGGGCAGGTCTGGTGCGCGGCATCCACGACAGCCCGGGCGACCTCGCGATCGACCCCAGGCAGGCTCACATTGAGGCGGGCGCGTAGGAAGTAGGCGTCGTCCGCGACGTTCAGGTCCACCTCAGCATCGATCGTCAGATCGGCGGGCAGCTTGACGTTCATCCTGCGGGCGGCGATTGCCATTGCACCCTCGAAACAAGCCGACCAGCCGGCAGCGAAGAGCTGCTCCGGGTTGGTGCCGCTGCCCGGGCCGCCAGGCGTCGAGAGCCTGATGTCCAGCCTGCCGTCGGAACTGCGGGACACTCCTTCCCGGCCGCCAGTCGTGCGGACCTTGGCTGTGTAAAGCAGTTTCTCATTGGCCGTCATGGTTTGAAGTCCTTCTTGATAAATATCGGTCGAGCAGCGACGCCGTCTTGGAGCGACCTGAACTTCCTCCGCGACGAACTGCGGCCGCCCCTCCTAGCAGGATGGTGGCCGTTGTCTTCTCATGGAAATCTAGGAGGTTGAACGCCATCGACGATGCGGGCATGATCATTCTCCTCGGTTCGGTCGGCAGAAGGCTTCCCACTGCCTGGAACACATAGAGAGAGATCGCCTGAAGCGCCCGTTATGCATTGTGATGGGTTGTTAGCGCTCGCCAGCACAACGAAAGATGACATCATGACCCCGCCTCTGGCGCATGCGAGCGACACGATAAATTTTGGGCCTTTCACGCTGGTTGCGAAGGAACGGCTGCTGCTGCGGCAAGGCGCCCCCGTCGATCTGGGCACGCGCGCCTTCGACATGCTGGCCATGTTGGCCGCGCGCCCCAACCAGGTCGTCAGCAAGAAAGATCTGCTGGATCATGTCTGGCCCGACGTCACCGTCGAGGAAGGCAGTCTGCGGTTCCACATGGCCAATCTGCGAAAGGCGCTTGGTGACGGTAGGGACGGCGCACGCTACATCGCGACCCTGACAGGGCGCGGCTACAGCTTCGTGGCGCCCATCTCGCAATCGGGCGGTGGCGGAAAAGTACAGGAAGACGTTGCCGCCAGCTACCCGCATGCCAACCTGCCGAGCCGTCTGACTCGCATGGTCGGGCGCATCGACGATGCTCTCGTCCTCTCGGACAAGCTGACGGCCACGCGCTTCGTCACGATCGTGGGTACTGGCGGGGTCGGCAAGACAACCG
>JAEYXI010000431.1 GCA_023428515.1 Pseudomonadota bacterium
CCCCTTCGGCCCGCTTGAGGATGATCCGCCCGCCCTTCCTGTCGCCGCGCGCATTGAGCATCACGGCGAGGATGATGTAGGAAATGCCGCGGAAGAGGCTCATCGTGCCGATGGTGACGACGATGGACGGCAGGCCGAGGCCCGTGACCATGGCTCCGTTGAAGGCGCCGCAGGCGAGCCCGACCGAGATGCCGATCAGCACCAGCCCCGGCGTGCCCACGCCGGCCTGCACTGCCATACCCATCAGCGTCGAGGCAAGGGCGATGACGGCGGCGACCGAGAGGTCGATCTCGCCAGAAATGATCAGCAGCGCCATGGCGAGCGCGATCAGCGCCTTCTCGGTGAAGTTGAAGGTGAGGTCGGACAGCGACCAGGCGTTCAGGAAATATGGCGAGGCAAAACTGTTGATGACGAAGATGGCGACCGCGACGAGTACGAGCAGCGCCTCCCAGGAGAAGACGGCCGAACGAAGCGGATTGTCGAGCCGGTCCGGGATAGAGCGGGGCGAATGGACGGCGTCGCTCATGCGGCCTCCGCTTTCTTCAGGATGATGCGGCCCTGCTTGCGTTCGCCGCGCGCGTTGAGCACGACGGCAAGGATGATGGCGCTGCCGGAGATCGCCATCTGCCAGAAGGGCGAGACGTTGATGACGGGGAGCGCCGACTGGATGATGCCGAGAAAGAGCGCGCCGAGCACCGCACCCGCCACCGAGCCGATGCCGCCGGCGATCGACACGCCGCCGATGACGCAGGCCGCGATGATGGACAGTTCGTAGCCGTTGGCGACCTCGACCGACGCTATCACGTAGCGCGACACCCAGAGATAGCCGCAGAGGCCGGCGGCCATGCCGGATATACAGAAGGCTATGAACTTGGTGCGGCCGACATCGATGCCGGCGTAGACAGAGGCGGTCGGGTTGACGCCGATGGCGTAGATCGAGCGTCCGATCGGTGTGCGCGTCATCACCAGCCAGAAGGCCGCGATGACTGATATGGCGATCCAGGAAAGCACGGGCAGGCCGAGCAATGAGGCGCGCTGGAAGTTGATGAATTCAGGGCTCATCTGGTCGGCGTTCACCCAGGCGCCACCCGACAACACGAACGTCGCGCCGCGATAGATGGTGAGCGTGCCGAGCGTGACAACGATCGGCGGCATGTCGAGCTTCCAGACGAAGAAGCCGTTGATCGCGCCGAGCACGAGACCGATGAGAAGCGCCGAGAGGATGATGGCCGGCAGCGGCAGGCCAGGAAGCGCGGCGTTGATCATGGCGACCGCCATGCCGGTGAAGGCAAGGTTTGCGGCCATGGAAAGGTCGATGGAACGTGTCAGGATGACGGCCATCTGGCCGAGCGCCAGGATGATCAGGATCGACGTGTCGTTGAAGACCGTGGCGAGGTTGCCCGGCCGTGCGAAGCCGGGGAATCGGGTGGCGACCAGCGCGATCAGTGCCGCGATCGCGACAACGAGCCAGACCTCGCGATGCTTGACGAGCGACCTCATGCGGCGATCCCGGCAGCGGTCTGGACAAGCGTTTCTGCGTCCAGTCCCTTGTTTTCATGGATTGCGGCGATGCGGCCCTCGCGCATCACGACGACGCGGTCGGACATGCCGAGGATTTCGGGCAACTCGGACGAAACCATGATGACCGAAAGGCCTTCCGCCACCAGTTCGGCCATGAAGCCGTGCACGGCAGCCTTGGAGCCGATGTCGATGCCCTTGGTCGGCTCGTCGAGGACGATGACCTTCGGCCTTGTCGCCAGCCATTTTGCGATGACGATCTTCTGCTGGTTGCCGCCCGACAGCGTGCCGACATCCTGGCTGAGCGAGGAAGCCCTGAGGTCGAGCCGCGTGGTGTATTTGCGGGCGAGGTCGAACTCTTCCTTCAGTTGGAGCACGCCGGATTTTGACGTGCGTTGGAGGGAGGGGAGAGAAACGTTCTTGAAGATCGGCAGGCCGATGACGACGCCCTGGCGGCCGCGCTCTTCCGGCACGTAGACGATGCCCGCTTCGATGGCGTCCGCCGCGGATTTCGGATGGATGGTCTTGCCGTCGAGCGAGATCGCGCCGCGGCTTGTCCTGGTGATGCCGAAGATCGCCTGCATCAACTCGCTGCGCCCTGCCCCGACCAGCCCGTAGAAGCCGAGTATCTCGCCCTTGCGCAGTTCGAAGGAGATGCCGTCGAACTCAGTCGGGTGCGAAAGGTCGGAAACGGAAAGCACCGGTGCACCGATCTGAGGCGTTCGCTCCGGAAAAATGTGGTCGACCGCGCGGCCGACCATCATCTTGACGATGGCGTTCTGGGTGGCGTCGGCCACCCCCCCCTCGCCCACCATCTCGCCATCGCGGAAGACGGTGTAGCGGTCGGCGATGCGAAAGATCTCGTCGAACTTGTGACTGATGAAGAGGATCGCCTTGCCTTCGCTCTTCAGGAATTCGACGAGCAGGAAGAGTTCCTCGATCTCCTTGGCGGAAAGGGCTGCGGTCGGCTCGTCCATGATGACGATCTGCGCATCGATCGACATGGCGCGGGCGACGGCGACGAGGTGCTTGTTGGCGATGCCGAGGTCGCGTAGCCGCGTGTCCTCGTCGATATGCGCGGCATGCATCGTGTCGAGCACTTCACGCGCATTGGCGCGCATCGTCGTCCAGTCGATGGTGCCGAAACGGGTACGCGGCGCATGTCCGAGGAAGATGTTTTCGGCGACCGAGAGATCGTCGAAGAGCACGGTCTCCTGGTGGATGGCTGTGATGCCGTGCTCGAAGGCCTTGTGGGCGCTGGAGAGGTGGACGGGTTCGCCAGCGACGCTGATTTCGCCAGTATCCGGCTGGTAGATGCCGGTGAGGATCTTCACCAGCGTGGACTTACCGGCGCCGTTCTCGCCGATCAGCGCCGTGACCTGGCCGGGATAGAGCGACAGGCTGACATTGTGCAGCGCGCGCACGCCGGGGAAGGATTTCGAGACGCCGGAAAGGACAAGCAGCGGCGCTGCCGGGATGGTTGGCGCCTTCAGCGGGGCATTCGGGGCTGTGGTGTGCATATCCATATCCGCCCCGAGGGGTAGAAAAGGCGCGGCGAACGGGCCGCCGCGCCGGTCAGAATAACCCGAGATCAATAGATCTTCGAGAATTCCTCAATGTTGGTCTTGTCGAACTGGAAAGGCGCGGCCATCGCGGCCGAGTTCGTGTCGTCGAGCGTGATCTCGCCGACGCGGCCGATCGAGATCTTGGCGCCCGGCTTGGCCTCGACCTTCTTGGTCGCGAGTTGGTGCGATATCTGCACGGCGGAGTAGCCAAGGTCGATCGGGTTCCACAGCGCGACGGCCTGAGACGCACCGTTGTCGATGAACTTCTTGAACTCGGACGGCAGCGCGAGACCAGTGACGTTGATCTTGCCGATCAGGTTCTGGTCGGTGACGACCTGCGCGGCCGCGACGACGCCGACCGTGGTCGGGGCAATGATCGCCTTGAGATCGGGGTAGGAAGAGATCAGGCCCTTGGCCTCGTTGGTCGACTTCACCGAGTCGTCATCGCCATAGACGGTGGCGACGAGATTGATCTTCGGGAATTTTTCCGGCAGCACCTTCTTGGCAGCCTCGATCCAGGCGTTCTGGTTGGTCGCCGTCGACGATGCCGACAGGATAGCCACGTCGCCGCCCTCAGGCAGGTGGTCGGCGGCAAGCTTGATGATCGTCTCGCCGATCAGGTCGGTGTCGGACGGGTTGAGATGAACCTGGCGGCCTTCAGGCGCGACGCCGGAGTCCCAGGAGATCACAGTGATGCCGCGATCCATCGCCTTCTTCAGCGCCGGCACCAGTGCGTCCGGGTCGTTGGCCGAAATGGCGATCGCGTTGACCTGCTGGGCGACCAGCGAGTTGATAATCTCGATTTGGCCTTCTGCGGTAGCCGAGGTCGGGCCGGTGTAAATCACCTCGACGTCGCCGATCTCCTTGGCGGCCTCCTGCGCGCCTTTGTTGGCCGCGTCGAAGAAGCCGTTGCCGAGCGACTTCACCACCAGGCCGATCTTGATCGGCTCGGCATTGGCAGCCGTCGCGAACATCGCGACGGAAAGCGCTGCCGTCATCATCAGTTTCTTGAACAAGCTCATCGATTCCTCCCTTTGAGCGGTTTTATTCCCTATTCCCATCAGCACCGCAGGCTAGGCCTGCATCGAAGATTCCTCCCTGCCCGCCGACTTGCGGGCGACAATCAGTGAAACGCCCGCGGCTTCCAGCATCTTTGCCTCGCGATCCTCGATTCCCTCGTCGGTGATCACGGTCGCGATACGCGACAGGCCGCAGAGGATGAGGCTGGAGCGCAGGCGGAACTTCGAGGAGTCGATCAGCACGACAAGCTCGTCGGCCTGGTCGATCAGCTTCTGCTCGGCCTGGATGAGCAGCGGATCGGCCTCCATCAGGCCGAGAGGGCCGAGGCCTTGCGCACCCATGAACATGCGCCGCGCGTAGAAATTGCGGGTCACGTCGTTGTCGAAAGGCGACAGGATGATGTTCTGCTCGCGGTAGATCGTGCCGCCCGACAGCATCACCGTGTTCTTGGAATGCTTGAGCAGGTGCTCGGCGATCGGGAAGGAATTGGTGAAGATCGGCATGCGGCGGCCGGAGAGATAATGCACCATCTGGAAGGTGGTGGTGCCGCCATTGATGATGATCGGCTCGCCGTCCTTGCAGAGATCGACCGCCTCGCGGGCGATCGCGCGCTTCTGCGCGGCATGCAGGCTTTCGTTGACCGAAAAGGGCCGGCCGGCAAGCCCGACGATCTGCGGCGGGGAGATCGCCTCGGCGCCGCCGCGTACGCGGCGCAGGCGCTTCTGCACGTGCAGCGCGGCGATGTCGCGCCGGATCGTCGCCTCGGACGAGTCCGTCAGCTCGACCATCTCCTGCACTGTCACGACAGGCTTTTCCTGGACGGCGGACAGGATCAGGCGATGGCGCTCTTTCTCGTGCATGGTTCCTCCCGTGCCTTGGCATCTAGTCACCAGGCGCAAGCAGTGTCAATCATTTCCGATCAACATTTCTCATTGTGCAGTGCAATATGATCGATTTTGATCGTTTGTGATTGACACGAACGATGCGTGGGTGTGATGTTGCCAGAAACGGCGCGCCACCTTTCGCGCGCCCCACGGGAGGTTTTCAAAATGCTCGACAAGCGCAGCCCCGCGCGCCTCGCCAATCTTTGGAATGACGAAAAGGCCGCCGCGTTGAGCGAGCCGGAATGCCTCGTCTACCGCTCGAACGCGCTCGGCTCCGACAAGCGCGTCACCAATTATGGCGGCGGCAACACGTCGTCGAAAATCCGGCAGAAGGACCCGCTGACCGGCCAGGAGGTCGAGGTTCTCTGGGTGAAGGGCTCCGGCGGCGACAGCGCCTCGATCAAGCTCGACGGCTTCGCCACGCTCTACATGGACAAGCTCACGGCGCTGAAGGGCCTCTACCGCGGCGTCGAGCATGAGGACGAGATGGTGGGCTACCTCCCCCACTGCACCTTCAATCTCAATCCGCGCGCCGCCTCGATCGACACGCCGCTGCATGCCTATGTGCCGCGTGCGCATGTCGACCACATGCACCCCGACGCGATCATTGCGATTGCGGCAGCGAAGAACTCGAAGGAGTTGACGAAAGAAATCTTCGGCGATGCGATCGGCTGGCTGCCGTGGAAACGGCCGGGCTTCGAACTCGGCCTGTGGCTGGAGAAATTCTGCAGGGAGAATCCTGACGCCAAGGGCGTCATCCTGGAGAGCCATGGGCTCTTCACCTGGGGTGACACGCAAAAGGAATGCTACGAGACCACCATCTCCACGATCAACCAGGCGATGGAATGGTTCGAGAAAAACAGCGCCGGCAAGGCGATCTTCGGCGGCGAAGCGGTGAAGGCGCTGGAGCCGTCGGCGCGCCGCGCCATCGCGGCAAAGCTGATGCCTAGGATACGCGGCTTGATCTCCAAGGCCAGCCACAAGGTCGGCCATTTCGACGACTCGGCTGAAGTGCTGGAATTCGTGAACTCGAAAGAGCTGAGCAAGCTCGCACCGCTGGGCACCTCCTGCCCGGACCATTTCCTGAGGACAAAAATCCGGCCGCTGGTGATCGAGTTCGATCCGCAAAAACCTGATGTCGACGCGGTGATCGCCAAGCTGCCGGAGGACGTCGCCGCCTACCGCGCCGACTACCAGGCCTATTACGACCGCTGCAAGCATCCGGATTCGCCCGCCGTGCGCGACACGAACGCCGTGGTCTACCTGATGCCCGGCGTCGGCATGTTCACCTTCGCCGGCGACAAGGCGACGGCACGCATCTCGGGCGAGTTCTACGTCAACGCCATCAACGTGATGCGTGGCGCCTCGACCGTCTCGTCCTATGTCGGCTTGCCCGAACAGGAAGCGTTCAACATCGAATACTGGCTGCTGGAAGACCTGAAACTGCAGCGCCTGCCGAAGCCGAAGTCGCTGGCCGGCCGGATCGCGCTGGTGACGGGCGGTGCGGGCGGCATCGGTCGTGCCACGGCGACAAGGCTGCTCGGCGAAGGTGCCTGCGTGGTGCTGGCCGACATCGACGAGCAGGCGCTGAAGTCAGCGCATGAAGAGCTCGGCAAGACATACGGCGCGGACTTCGTGCGCGCTGCGAAGGTCGACGTGACCAAGGAGGAAGCGGTGCTTGCAGGCTTCGCCGACGCCGCCGTCGCGTTCGGCGGCATCGACATTCTCGTATCCAATGCCGGCCTCGCCTCCTCCGCGCCGATCGAGGAAACGACGCTGGCGCTGTGGGACAAGAATATGGATATCCTGGCGACCGGCTATTTCCTGGTCAGCCGCGAGGCCTTCCGCCTGTTCCGTGCGCAGGAGATCGGCGGCAACGTCGTCTTCGTCGCGTCGAAGAACGGGCTTGCCGCCTCGCCCAACGCTGCCGCCTACTGCACCGCCAAGGCGGCGGAAATCCACCTGGCCCGCTGCCTGGCGCTGGAGGGCGCGGAGGCGCAGATTCGCGTCAACGTCGTCAACCCGGACGCCGTGCTGCGCGGCTCCAAGATCTGGACCGGCGAGTGGAAGGAGCAGCGCGCCGCGGCCTACAAGATGTCGACCGACGATCTGGAGGAGCACTACCGCTCGCGCTCGATGCTGAAGCGTTCGGTGTTTCCCGAGGACATTGCCGAGGCCGTTTATTTCTTTGCGTCGGAACTCTCCGCGAAATCGACGGGCAACATCCTGAACGTCGATGCCGGCAACGCGCAGAGCTTCACGCGGTAGTCGATCATTTTGAGGGTCGCGCCGCCCCTCGCCCTTACCCTCTCCCTGTAACGACGGGGAGAGGGGGTCGCCGACGCCGAACTTCGCCCTTCTCCCCGTCACTATACGGGGAGAAGGTGCTGGCAGGCGGATGAGGGGCAGCGCCTGCAGACGCATTTTGGGAGGGAATTGCAGTGTCCGAACAGATTATTTCCGCGGACGTGGTCGAGAAGGACAACGCGGGGCGCGAGGCCGATCTGCGGCGCGACTATGAGACGCTCGGCGAGCGGCTCGACCGGCGCGGCGTCAGCATCGACGCGATCCGCGACAAGATCGCCGCCTTCCACGTCGCCATCCCCTCCTGGGGCGTCGGCACCGGCGGCACGCGTTTCGCGCGTTTTCCGGGCGACGGCGAGCCGCGCGATATTTTCGACAAGATCGAGGACTGCGCCGTCATCCAGCAGCTGACGCGCGCCACGCCAACAGTGTCGTTGCATATCCCCTGGGACAAGGCCGATCCCAAGCGGCTGAAGCAGGCGGCGAGCCGCTTCGGGCTGAGCTTCGACGCGATGAATTCCAATACCTTCGCAGACGCAAAGGATCAGAAGCTCTCCTACAAATACGGCTCGCTCAGCCACGCCGACGCCGGCACGCGCAGGCAGGCGGTCGAGCATAATCTCGAATGCATCGAGATAGGCAGGACGCTGGGTTCCAAGGCGCTGACGGTATGGATCGGCGACGGCTCGAATTTCCCCGGACAAGTCAATTTCGCCAAGGCATTCGAACGCTATCTTGATTCGATGCGCGAGATTTACGCGGAGTTGCCCGACGACTGGCGGCTCTTCACCGAGCACAAGATGTACGAGCCGGCCTTCTATTCGACTGTCGTGCAGGACTGGGGCACCAACTACATCATCGCCGAGCAGCTTGGGCCGAAGGCCTATTGCCTCGTCGACCTCGGCCATCATGCGCCGAACGTCAACATCGAGATGATCGTCTCCCGGCTGATCCAGTTCAAAAAACTCGGCGGCTTCCACTTCAACGATTCGAAATATGGCGACGACGATCTCGATACCGGATCGATCGACCCCTACCGGCTCTTCCTCGTCTTCAACGAGTTGGTCGACGCGGAACTCAACAAGGCCGAGGGTTTCGACCCCGCGCATATGCTCGACCAGAGCCACAACGTGACCGACCCGATCGAGAGCCTGATGCTGTCGGCCGTGGAGGTGCTGCGCGCTTACGGGACGGCGCTGCTCGTCGACCGCGAGGCGCTGGCCGGCTACCAGGACGGCAACGACGCGCTGATGGCCACGCAGACGCTGAAAACAGCCTTCCGCACCGACATCGATCCGATCCTCGCCATGGTCCGCCTGCAGAACGGCGGCGCCATCGACCCGGTCGGAGCCTACCGCGCCAGCGGCTACCGCAGGAAGGTGGCGGCGGAACGGCCGGCGGTGGCTGCGGGCGGTGGCGGTATCGTCTGAGGATTCAGGCCTCGACCCGATCTTACGCGTGCTTCATATCCGCGGATCGATGTCGAGGGCGAAAGGCACGCCCTCGAAGGCGTCGGCGCCGCGACCGATCGACTGGATCGCCTCGACCATGCGCCCTCGCCTGTCGAGCATCGCATCGGCGAGCGCGACCAGGCGCGGGTTGGGCGTGGCGCTCGGCGATGCCAGCCTCAAGGCCTGCGCGAGTTCCCCTTCGTCGCGCGACGGCTGCAGCGCCGCGGCGATGATATAGGCCGAGGCGGTCGATCGGCTGATGCCGGCATAGCAGTTGATGACAAGCGGCCGGGTGCGGTTCCAGTTCTGGGCGAAGTCGAGCAACGTGCGCATATGCGCCTCGCCCGGCAGCGTCATGCCCTCCTGCGGCTCCGCTATGTCGTGCAGCGAGAGGAACAGGTGGTTCGCCTCGGCGATGGAGGCGGGACGGGTCATTGCGGTTCCTGGCGCGAGCAGGGAGAGAAGGCGTTCCGCCTTGGTAGAGGCGACGGTCGCGTCGACCTTTGAAAGCGGGCAGACCCAGATCATCGTGACACGGCGGCTCTGATACCGCCCTCCCCGTTGGCTTCGCTCCATGCGGCCAGCGCGGAGGCGAGCCGCCGCCATTCCGCTTCGTCGCCCGGAAACCCCAGGCGAAGCTTGCCCGGCCGGTCGGCAAAGTTGCGCACGAGTATACCCGCGTTTCCCAAAGCATGGAAAATTGAGGCGGCCCGGACATGCGTGACATGCCGGAACAAGCTCGTGCCGCCGTCCACCTCTATCCCGTGCGTGCCGAGCAGCCCGTCGAGCCGGGCAGCCTCCGTCGCCAGTTGCTCGCGCATGCCGTCCTGCCAGGCGCGGTCGCCAAGCGCACGGAGGCCGTATTCAAGCGCCGGTCCCGAAACCGACCAGGGCCCGAACTCGCTGTCGAGGCGCTCGGCAATCCCAGGCGAGGTGACGGCGAAGCCGAGGCGGACGCCGGCGAGGCCGAAGAATTTTCCGAAGGAGCGCAAGACGACGATACCACCCTGTCCGGCGTCGCCGCAGAGTGATTCCTCGCGCGGCCCCACATCCATGAAGGCCTCGTCGACGACCAGCAGGCCGCCGCGCCGGCGCAGGGTGTCGGCGAGTGCCAACAGGTCGGCGCGGGAAACGATGCGTCCATCCGGGTTGTTCGGGTTGACGACCACCGCAAGGTCGGCGCCGGCGAGCACGGAGAAGTCGCGCACCTCGGTCGCCGAATGGCCGGCGAGCGCGGCGGCTCGGAGATGCTCGGCATATGTAGGCCCAAGGATCGCGGCGCGGCCGGGCTCCACGAGCGAAAACACGCGCGGCAGCAGGATTTGCGTGCCGGGCGCAAGAACTATGTGGAGCGGCGACGGCGCGCCGTAGGCGAGCGCGGCGGCGGCCTGCAGTCTGCCAGCGCTCTCGGCCTCCGGCAGCCGTGTCAGCGCTGTGGCGGGCAGGTCGAAAAGCGGATAGGAGTGCGGGTTGATCCCGGTGGAGAGGTCGACCCACGGCTCAGGCGCATGCGGAAACAGCGACCGAGCACGGCCGAGGCTGCCGCCGTGATCGGCCACCGCCGCTATTCGCTCCACCGGACCGTCCATGTTCGCCCTTATCGCCTCCATGTCGCTCGCACTGGAAATGAACACCGGTTATCCGGACCGGCTGTTCCGCGCGATCGGCCATCCGGTCACCTGGATCGGCCGCCTGATATCCTTTCTCGACAACACACTCAACCGCGCTACCGATAGCGACGATACGCGTCGTCTCCGTGGCGTTCTCGCGCTCGTCGTGATCGTCGGCGTGCCCGGCGCGCTTGCCTATGTGCTGCAATCCTTTCTGCTGCTCCACATAATGGGCTTCTATGTCTCGGTCGTGCTGTACTCGACTTTGCTGGCGCAGAAGAGCCTTGCACAGCATGTCGAGGCGGTTGCCAAGGCGCTCGATACCGGCGGGCTGGCGGCAGGCCGCGAGGCGGTGTCGAAGATCGTCGGGCGCGATCCCGAACAGCTCGACCGGGCGGCGGTGTCCCGCGCGGCGATCGAGAGCCTCGCCGAGAATTTCTCCGACGGCGTCGTGGCGCCGGCCTTCTGGCTGGCGGTCGGCGGGCTGGCCGGCGGCACGGCCTACAAGGCGGCGAACACCGCCGATTCGATGATCGGCCACAGGACGCCGAAGCACGAGGCGTTCGGCTGGGCGGCGGCGCGCTTCGACGACCTCGTCAACCTGCCGGCGTCCAGGCTGACCGCCCTGTTCATCGTCGCAGCGGCGGCGATCCTGCCCGGCATGGATGCCCGCGCCGCATGGCGCGCCGTGTGGCGC
>JAEYXI010000440.1 GCA_023428515.1 Pseudomonadota bacterium
ACCAGAAGCTTGGCGCCGGCCTTCTCGACCGCGGCGGCGATGTCACCCGGCGGCGGGACATCGGTGGCAAGCTCGCCGAAGGCGTCGAAGCCGCAGACCTGGACGAGGCCCTGCCGGCCGAATTTCGTGTGGTCGGTGACGACAAGTTTTCGCGTGCCGCGCGTCAGCACGACGCGGGCGAACTCCGCCTCCTCGAGCACAAAATCCATGACGCCGTGCTCGACGTCGATGGCGCCGGCCGTGACGACGGCATGGTTGACGCTGAAGCGGCTGACGAACTCGATGGCCGACACGCCAAACGCGGCGCCGGAATCGCTGCGCAACTCGCCGCCGGCCATGTAGACCTTGTTGCCGTTGACGGTGGCAAGCGTGCGGGCGATGTCCGACGAGTTGGTCACCACCGTCAGACGGCGGTGGTTGAGCAGTTCGCGGGCGAGGAAGCTGGTCGTGGTGCCGGTGTCGAGCATCACGGATTCGCCGTCGCTTATGGTGGTGGCGACCAACCTTGCGATGGCGCGCTTGGCATCGGACTGCTCGCGCATGCGGCGCTCGAAGGGCGCTTCGCCGACCACGGAGGGCAGGCCGATCGCGCCATGCATCTTCAGCACCGAACCATCCTTGGCGAGCGGCTTCACGTCGCGCCGCACGGTCTCCAGCGAGACGCCCAGCTTGTCGGCCAGCCGTGCGATCGTGATTGTGCCTTCGTCCTGAATGAGCTTCAGGATCTCGCCGTGCCGCTTGGAATAGTTCATCCGCCTCGTTGTACCTCGTAGATTCGCCGCCCCGTAGCCGGCGGTTCTACACGCTTTCAAGTCCGATTGGTTGGGAAATTGGGGGAATATGGCCTCAACCCTTGGCATTATCCTGCAAAGATTCTGCCAATAACTCGCCAATTCTTATAAAAACGGACCACCAAAACGGGCGAAAAGACAGGAAAAGCCACAAGGCTGCGTTGACAATCGCGTCGAGCCTATTCGACAGTGCCGCTCGTTCCAGAAGCCTCCGGACCTCGAAGACCAGGTGTTGAACAGTGAAAACGAGGTTGTCGAAACCGCACCGCAGGGAAGCTTCGTGAGCAGCGTGGAGCATCGCATCCGCGCTCTGCCGATATGGAACGGAGCGATCTCGATCGAGCCGCTGAAAGGCGGCCTCAGCAATGAGAGTTTTCTCGTCGCCGACGCCGGCGGAAGGCATGTGGTGCGTTTCGGCAGGGATTTTCCGTTCCATCATGTCTTCCGCGAACGCGAGATCATGGCTGCAAAGGCAGCCGCTGCGGCGGGCTTTGCGCCGAAGGTGGAATTCGCCGAGCCCGGCGTAATGGTCTCGGCCTATCTTGGCGCGAAGACTTTTGGGCCGGAGGACGTCAGGGAAAACCGGTTGCGGATCGCGCGGCTGGTGCGTGCTTTCCACGAGGAGATGCCAAGGCATGTGTCGGGCGCCGGCTTCATGTTCTGGGTGTTCCATGTCAACCGCGACTATGCGCGCACGCTCGCAGCCGGCAACAGCCGCATGGCCGACCGGCTGCCGGAGTTCCTGGCGCTGAACGACGCGCTTGAAGCAGCGCAGCAGCCGCTGCCGATCGTCTTCGGGCACAACGACCTGTTGCCCGCGAATTTCCTCGATGACGGCAAAAGGCTCTGGCTGATCGATTTCGAATATGCCGGCTTCAACACGGCGATGTTCGACCTCGCCGGCGCGGCATCGAATGCAGAGATGACGGCGGAGCAATCGGAAGAGTTGCTCGGCGAATATTTCGGCGAGACGCCGGACAAACAACTCAAGCAATCGCATGCGGCCATGCAATGCGCGTCGCTGTTGCGTGAGGCGATGTGGTCGATGGTGTCGGAACTGCACCTCACTGCGCCCGGCGCCGACTACGTCGCCTACACGGCGGAAAACCTGGCGCGGCTGGACGCGGCGCTCGAGAATTATCAAACCGCATACGGAAAGCTCTCAGCATGACCCTGCCAAGCCAGGCCGCGATCGTCGTCATCGGCGGCGGCATCATCGGCTGCTCGACTGCCTATCACCTGGCACGCGACCACAAGGCCGACGTCATCCTCATCGAGCAGGGCAAGCTCACTTCGGGATCGACCTGGCATGCGGCTGGCCTCGTCGGGCAGTTGCGTTCGTCCGCCTCGATCACCCGCGTGCTCAAATATTCGGTCGAGCTCTACAAGGGGCTGGAGGCGGAGACGGGGCTGGCGACCGGCTGGAAGATGACCGGGTGCCTGCGGCTCGCAACCAACGGGGATCGTTGGAAGGAGTTCCGCCGGCTGGCGACGACGGCGAAAAGCTTCGGCATGGAGATGCACCTCATCCCGCCGGAGGAGGTGAAGACCATGTGGCCGCTGATGGACGTCTCCGATCTCGTCGGTGCGTCCTGGCTGCCGACCGATGGACAGGCCAGCCCGTCGGACATCACCCAGTCGCTCGCCAAGGGCGCACGCATGCATGGCGCAAAGATATTCGAGGGCGTGCGCGTCACCGGCTTCGAAATGAAAGGCGGGCGCATCGTCAAGGTGAAGACCAATCAGGGCGACATCGCCTGCGAGAAGGTGGTGAATTGCGCGGGACAATGGGCGCGGCAGGTGGGCGCGATGGCCGGCATCAACGTGCCGCTGCAACCTGTAAAGCATCAGTACATCATTACCGAGAAGCTCGACGGACTCGCAGCCGACGCGCCGACGATCCGCGACCCCGACCGACGCACCTACTTCAAGGAAGAGGTCGGCGGGCTGGTGATGGGCGGCTACGAGCCAAATCCGCAGGCATGGGCAACGAACCTTCCCGGAGGCGACGTGCCCGACGAATGGGAATTCCGCCTGTTCGACGACGATTTCGATCATTTCGAGCAGCATATGAGCCAGGCGATCGCGCGCGTTCCCGCTTTGGAAACCGCCGGCGTCAAGCAGATGATCAACGGTCCCGAAAGCTTTACGCCGGACGGCAATTTCATCCTGGGCGTCGCACCCGAATGCGCGAACATGTTCGTGGGCGCCGGTTTCAACGCCTTCGGCATCGCATCGGGCGGCGGCGCGGGCTGGGTGCTGGCGCAGTGGGTGGTCGATGGCGAAGCGCCGCTCGACCTCTGGACGGTCGACATCCGCCGCTTTTCCGGGCTGCACCGCGACCGGCAATGGGTCTCCGAGCGCACGCTGGAAGCCTATGGCAAGCATTATACGATCGGCTTCCCGCACGAGGAATATGAAAGCGGCAGGCCGCGCATCGTGTCGCCGCTCTACGAACGCCTGAAGAAGCATCGCGCCGTGTTCGGCTCTAAGCTCGGCTGGGAGCGGCCCAACTGGTTCGCGCCTGAAGGCATGGAGCCCAAGGACGCCTATTCGATGGGCCGGCAGAACTGGTTCGACGCCGTCGGCGACGAGCACCAGCATGTGCGCGAGAAGGTCGGCATATTCGACCAGTCGTCCTTCGCCAAATACGAACTGACGGGAAAGGATGCGCTCAGGGCGCTCGACTGGATCTGCGCCAACGACGTCTCGAAGCCGGCGGGCCGGCTGACCTATACCCAGCTTCTCAACAGCCGCGGCGGCATCGAGGCGGACCTGACGGTCGCGCGGCTTGCCGAGGAAAAATTCTACATCGTCACGGGCACCGGTTTCCGCACGCATGATTTTGGCTGGGTCGAGGATCATGTCGGCGCGGGACTCGATGCGAAACTGGTCGACGTCACCGAGGATTTCGGCACGCTGTCGCTGATGGGGCCTCTCGCGAGAGACGTGCTTTCGGCGGTGACGGACGCGGATGTCTCCAATGCCGCATTTCCGTTCGGCCACGTACGCGAGATCGGGATCGCCGGCCACACGGTGCGGGCGCTGCGCGTCACCTATGTCGGCGAGCTTGGCTGGGAACTGCATGTGCCAATCGCGGCGACCGGCGACGTGTTCGACGCTCTGATGAAGGCGGGGGCGCCGCATGGCATAAGGCCGGTCGGATACCGCGCGCTGGAATCGCTCCGGCTCGAAAAAGGCTACCGCGCCTGGGGCTCCGACATCACGCCGAACGACACGCCTGATGAGGCCGGCCTCGGCTGGGCGGTGAAGCTCAGGAAGAACACCGATTTCCTGGGGCGGCGCGCGCTGGAGAAGGTTTCCGGCGAGCCGCTGAAGAAACGCTTCGCAGGTTTCACCGTCGACGATCCGGACGTCGTGCTTCTTGGACGAGAGACGATCCTCAGGAATGGCGAGCCGGTGGGTTATCTTACGTCCGGCGGCTACGGCTACACGATCGGCAAGAACATCGGCTACGGCTATGTGCGCAACGCGGACGGCGTCAGCGACGATTTCCTCGCCTCGGGCGATTACGAGCTGGTCGTGGCGATGGACCGCACGCCTGCGAGAATCTGGCTGGAGCCGATGTACGATCCGAAAGCGGAGCGGGTGAAGGGGTAGCGCTGGTTTTACCCTCCCCCTTGCGGGGAGGGTCGGCGCGCAGCGCCCGGGTGGGGGTCGACGCGACGAGCGCAAGTCCCGCGATTTCGATCGCAGCACCACCCCCCACCCGGCGGCTTCGCCGCCATCCTCCCGCAAGGGGGAGGGTTTCAATGTCGCGCACTACGTCGAGCGATTAGGGTCGTCGGGTTAGCACAAGCCCGCGGCTCGGCACGGTGCCGGTTTCGCCGGGCATCGAGACGTAGGGCCTCGTCTCTTCCGCTCGGGTGATGAGCCCCTGCTCTTCCAACTCGGCGATGCGGGCGGAAAAGCCGCCGTCCCAGAGCGTGTTCTTGACGGTGAGCACGATGACGCCGCCGGGGCGGCAGATGCGGATCAGTTCGTCGAGACCCTCGACGCCGACATGGCCGGAGGTGAAGACGCCGGCCGAAATTATTCCTGCGAAATGACCGTCGGCGAATGGCAGTGGGCCGCCGAGCGCGAGCTTGTGGAATGCCTTGTAGGCGCCCTTCCCGGCAGCCTTGGCGAGCATGCCCTCGGAGATATCGAGCGCCTCGACATCAGGATAACCCATGATGCCGAGCCACTCGCCGATCAGCCCGGTGCCGGCGCCGGCATCGAGCAGAGGCGTAGCGCCGCGCGGCAGATGGCGCACCAGAAGCGCCAGGCAGATCGAGGGATGGCGATAACCGGCGATCGCCATCTCGTGGTCGTAGGTCTCCGACCAGCGGTCGTAGAGGGCGGCAACCTCATCAGCACCCTTCGCCTCGTAGACCGCGCCGAGCGCGCCGTCGTGCTTGCCTTCAGCCATCGCCGTTTCTCCTGTGTCTTCAGGATCATAGCCAACCGGCCAAATCTGTGGAACGGTCGGGGAGAGAGAAATCGGGAATCGGGGAAATTCATGAGCGACGATCTGGCGCTGGCGCGCAAGGCTATGGCCGGCGTGCCTTTCCTCAGGGAATTTTCGGGGCCGATCGTCAGGCAGGGCGGCATGACCAATCTCGTCTTCCAAGTCGGCGATCATTGCCTGCGCGTCCCCGGCAAGGGCACCGAGGAATATATCGACCGCGCCAACGAGGCAGTCGCGGCGCGCGAGGCGGCGAAAGCCGACGTCAGCCCCGAAGTGCTGCATTTCGACGAGACAGGCGTGATGGTGACGCGTTTCATCGACGGCGCGCAGACCATGTCGCCGGCCGCCTTCAAGCTGAACGAGGGCGCGCCGGCGCGGGCCGGCGAAGCGTTCCGCAAACTGCACACATCAGGCGCGGTCTTTCCCTTCCGCTTCTATCTCTTCTCGATGATCGACGATTACCTGAAGGTGCTGTCGACCAAGGATGTCGTGCTGCCCAAGGGTTATCACGACGTGCTGCGCGAGGCCGAGGAGATCAGGACGGCGCTGTCGAAGCACCCTGCCCCGCTTGTCGCCTGCCACTGCGACCCGCTCTGCGAGAACTTCCTCGACACGGGCGAGCGCATGTGGATCGTCGACTGGGAATATTCGGGGATGAACGATCCGATGTGGGACCTCGGCGACCTCGCGGTCGAGGGCAAGTTCGGCGAGCGTGAGGAGGAGGAGATGCTCACCGCCTATTTCGGCGGCGAGCCGCAGCCGGCAGATCGCGGCCGCGTCGTCATCTACAAGGCGATGTGCGATCTCCTGTGGACGCTGTGGGGCCTGATCCAGCTCGCCAACGGCAACCCGGCAGACGACTTCAGCGCCTATGCCGACAACCG
>JAEYXI010000470.1 GCA_023428515.1 Pseudomonadota bacterium
GTCTCAGCCTGCTGAGCCAGCAGGCGACGCGGGAAGCAAATGTGCTGGCCTACAACGACCTGTTCCTCGGCATCGCCATGATAGCCGTGATCGCGCTGGCTGCCCTCCTGATCCATGTCGCGCTCAATGCCACGCGTCCCGTCACCCAACCGTCGCCCCAACCCGCTTGACCTCAGGCCGTCCGTAACCATGTCCAAGTTCTTTCGAGCATTCACCACTGCGTTGGCGATCATGATGGGTATCGCCGGTATCGGCGTCGCCCTTTATGCGTGGCGGCTGCCGCCGTTCAGCACGACGGTGCAGGTGACGGACAACGCCTATGTACGGGGGCAGGTGACGCTGATCGCGCCCCAACTTGCCGGCTATGTCGCCGAGGTCGCCGTGCAGGATTACGAGAAGGTCGAGGCCGGACAGCTTCTCGTCCGGCTCGACGATCGCATCTTCAGCCAGAAGGTCGACCAGGCCAGGGCTGCCCTGGCGAGCCAGAAGGCGGCTCTCGACAATTCCGAACAGCAGCGCCGATCCGGAGAAGCCCGTATCCGCTCGAGCGAGGCTCAGGTCAGCGGCGCCGAGGCAGCCGTCACCAATGCCGAGGCCAGCTGGGACGCGTATCCAATCCCTTCGCACGCGTGGTGTCGTCACGCAAAGCGACGCCGACCAGGCGAACGCTGCGCTGGAGCAGGCGCGCGCGACGCTCAGCCAGGCTCAGGCCGGTCTGGATGTCGCGCGGCAGGATCTGCAGGCCACCATCGTCGGCCGCGCCGGTCTGGAGGCAGCGGTCGCCGGCGCCGAAGCGTCGGTGCGTCTCGCGGAGATCGACCTGGAAAACACCCGCGTGCTCGCTCCACAGTCCGGCCGGCTCGGCGAAGTCGGCGCCCGCCTTGGGCAATACGTGGCCGCGGGGACCCAGCTTATGGCGGTCGTGCCGGAGCGAGTCTGGATCATAGCCAATTTCAAGGAAACCCAGCTTGACGGCATGCAGGCTGGGCAGCCGGTAAGCTTCACCGTCGATGCCGTCAGGGGCGTGACGTTCAAGGGCAGGATCGAGCGCTTCTCTCCCGCTGCCGGGTCCGAGTTCAGCGTGCTGAGGCCGGACAACGCCACCGGCAATTTCACCAAGGTCGCCCAGCGCGTTCCCGTCCGGCTAGCCATCGATCCCGATCAGCCGATGGCGAGCCGCCTCGCGCCAGGCATGTCGGTTGTCGCCACCATCGACATCGACGACGATCCGCAGACGCCTGTTGAAACTAGATAAGTGCAGGTCCCGGGGTCGATCAGAACATCGGCCGTATTGTGCTCCGAACCAACCTTTTCAAGCCCACGGCTTCCCGACCGTGTTCACCATCTGTGGTGCACATACGGCTTGATGTCGGAATCGTATATCGCCTTGATCGCCTCCATGGACGAAGCCGGCAATGCGGCCAGCGCTGCCGCCTCGGCGTTGGAAACCGCCTGCGCAGGGTTGCGAGCGCCAGGAATAGCGACGGTGACCGCGTCGAACATAAGGATCCAGCGCAAGGCGAATTTCGCCATGGTCGTCTCGCCCGGTACCAGCGCGCGCACCTTCTCCACCGCGGCAAGGCCGACCTCGTAGGGAACGCCCGAGAAGGTTTCGCCCACGTCGAACGCCTCTCCATTTCGGTTAAAGAGGCGGTGGTCCGTCTTCTCGAATTGCGTGTCCGCCTTGAATTTGCCGGACAGCAAGCCGCTCGCCAGCGGCACGCGTGCAATGATCGCGACGTTCTTCTTCTTCACCTGCTCGAAAAGCACGCCTGCAGGCCTGAGTCGGAAGGCGTTGAATATGATCTGTATGGATACAACGCCGCTGTATTCGATTGCCTTCAGAGCTTCCTCGACGCGCTCGACGCTCACCCCGTAGTTACGGATCTTGCCCCTCTCGACCAACCGGTCGAGTCGCTCGAAGATTTCTTGGTGATAGTAAAGGTCGGTAGGCGGGCAATGAAGCTGCACCAGGTCAAGAGTGTCTGTTTCGAGGTTTTTCAGGCTGCGGTCGATCCATGTATTCAAATTCTCCGCGCTGTAACCCTCAACCGACTGTTTGGGCAGCCTGCGTCCGGCCTTTGTGGCTATGAAGGGGCGCTCGCCTCCGCGCTCCTTCAGCACTTGAGCGATGAGCTGCTCGGAGTGGCCGTCGCCATAGACATCCGCGGTATCGATGAAGGTAACGCCATTGTCGAGCGCAGCATGAAGTGCAGCCCGCGCCTCGTCGTCGTTCACCTGACCCCATGCCGCACCTATCGCCCAGGCGCCGAAGCCTATCTCGCTCACCTTCCGGCCGGTGCGGCCGAACTCCCGCAACTGCATGTTTTTCTCTCCTGGTTTCGACAGCGATCGACGACGCCAACTCATGGCGATGCCGCCTTCACAGCGTTCGCTAGCATTATCAGAGAGCATGGTTGTATGACAACCGTGTAAGCGGCGATCCTACCGTCGCCATCTTCCCGGAAGGTCCGTATGTGGTGCCGCGTCGTGCCGGATTAAGCTACTTCACTTTTCTATGCTCGGCCGCGCCGCGCAACTCCTCGAAACGACGGTAGGAACGACTGAGGTGTTTGCGCATGGCGCGCTGTGCCGCCGTCCCGTCACCGACCTCGATGGCTGAAAAAATCGCCCGGTGTTCGCGGCGCATGCGGTCGAAATGTGTTTCCCGCTCGGCCCCATCCATGCGGTCGAGGGGCGCCCATTGCCGCG
>JAEYXI010000474.1 GCA_023428515.1 Pseudomonadota bacterium
GGCCTCGCCAACCATCGCCTTGGCGAGCAGCGGCCTGAAATAGGCCGACCAGACCGAGCTGTACTCGGTATAGGTGCCGGCCTTGGCGATCGCCGCCTGGTCGGCCAGCGCCTTGACGTCAGCCCACTTGCCCCATGCGTCGACAACGTCCTTGTCCTGGAAAAGCGGGAGCTGGGCGAAGCCGAGACCCTTCTCTACGGCCCAGCGCTTGGCGACCGTGTAGGGCTTGCCGGCCATGAAGTTCACGAATTTCCAGGCTGCCTCGCCACGTGCCGGATCGGCTGCGGCCTGCGCCGTCACGACATAGGACTTGGCAAAGCCCAGCGTGGAATGCGTGGAGCCGGGCATCGGCGCCAGCGCGAACTCTCCCGCGCGCGGCTGGTCGGCGGTATTGTTGAGCGCCGCGAGCACATAAGTGTAGACGATGGTGAAGGCGTGCGCGCCGGTGTTCATCGCCGGGATGATCTTGGATTCATGCGTCTCGGACTGCACGAGACCCTTCGAATAGGCGTCGGCAAGCCACTGCAGCTGCTTGAACGCCTCATTGTTCGGATCGGCAAAGAGCGGGTTCAGGTCCTTGTCGAAGAACTCGGCGCCGCGGCCATAGGCCTGGGCCACGAAGGCGTCGTAGAAGTTCGGGAGCTCCTGATTATACTCGTAGACGATCGGATGCTCCATGCCGCCGGCCTTGAGCTTCTCGGCGGCTGCGGTCACCTCTTCCCAGGTGGTGGGCACGGCGATGCCCGCGTCGGCCAGGATCTTCTTGTTGTAGATGAAGGAGATCGTGTCGGCATAGTAGGGAAGCCCGTAGACCTTGTCCTTGTAGGTCACGTCGGTGAGCGCGAAGCCGGCGATGTCCTTTTTCAGCTCGTCAACTGTGCCGGCTGGAGCCACTGAATCGAGCGGGGCGATGAAGCCTGCCGCGCCCCAGGCTGGCAACCAATCCTGACCACCGTAAATCACGTCGGTGGTCGTGCCGCTGCGAAAACGCAGGACGATGCTGTCCTGGTAGTCCGGCCAGGTGTAATCGGTCACCTTGACCTTGATGCCCGGATTGGCCTCCTCGAACTTCTTCACATTGTCCTGGATGGTCTCAAGCGAGTAGTTCCAGACAACGAACTCAAGCGTGATGTCCTCGGCGGCTGCGCGTTCGGCGGCAAAAACGCCCGAAGCCAACAGGCCCGCGGCAAACAGTGTCCTCATCTTCATGGTGTTCCATCCTCTCTTTTCGGCCGTCGCAAATGCGTCCCATTCGGCCTCTGGCGTCCAATTTTTGATCGTTGACATTGGGCGTTCCGGACGGGACTATAGAAACCAATCCAGATCAATTGCAACCATATTCTGCGAGCGACCAATCCATGACGAGCGACGGTCTTTCCAACTTCATCGGCGGGGTCTGGTGCGGCGACACGGCGGGCGAAGTGAAGCCGGTGCACTCGCCGGTCGACGGCTCGATCATAGGGACGATGAACTGGAGTTCGCGCAGCGCCGCGGCTGAAGCGATCGCCGCCGCCCGCAAGGCGCAGCCTGCCTGGCGCAAGGTCTCGATATGGGATCGGGCCTCGGCGATGCGCCGGATCGGCGAGGCAATCGCAGCTTGCCGGGCCGAACTGACAGCGCTGCTCACGCTGGAACAAGGCAAGCCGTACGCGGAAGCCTTCTTCGAGGTCGGCAAGTCGGTGGACGGCTTCAACCTCGCTGCCGACCTCGTCAAATATCTCGAAGGCCATACCATTCCGACCGAGGATCCAACCAAACGGGTGATGACCTTCTACCGCCCGCGTGGGGTCTATGCGGTGGTGACGCCGTGGAATTTTCCGGTGAACATTCCGGTGGAATACATCGCCCCGGGGCTGGCGGCCGGCAACACGATCGTGTGGGCGCCGGCGCCGACGACGTCCCTGGTGGCAGTGGCGCTGGCGCGGGCGATCGAGGCTGCCGACTTGCCGCCCGGCGTCCTCAACCTCGTCACCGGCGCCGGTGCGGTGGTCGGCGACGAGATCGTCTCGAATCCCGGTACGGATGCGGTCGGCTTCACCGGAAGCGCCGCGACCGGCAAGCAGATCAGCCTGCGCGCCGCCGGCAAGCCACAACTGATGGAACTCGGCGGCAACGGGCCGGTCGTGATCCTCGACGACGCCGACCTCGACCGCGCCGCGGCGGCGACGGCCTCCGGCTGTTTCGTCAATGCCGGCCAGGTCTGTTCTTCGTCCGAGCGCATTCTCGTCCATCGCAACGTCTACGCCGCGTTCGCGGAACGGATGGCGGCGGAGGCGCGCAAGATCGTGCTCGGCGATCCCCGAAAGGAAGGCGTCACCATGGGCCCGCTCAACAATGCAGGCGTGGCCGCCAAGGTAGCAAGTCATGTCGATGATGCCGTCACGCGCGGCGCCAAGGCGATCACGGGCGGGGCGGCGCCGAAGGACTATCCGACACCGCTCTATTTCGAGCCGACCGTGCTGACCGGCGTCCCGCGCGACTCGTTGATCAATCTGGAAGAGACGTTCGGGCCGGTGGCGCCCCTGCTCGCCATCGACAGCGACGAAGAAGCCTTCGAGATCGCGGCCGACAATCGTTACGGGTTGGTGTCCAGCGTCTTTACGCAGGATATCGACCGTGCTTTCCGTTATATCGAGGAGATGCCGACCGGTATCGTCAACATCAATGACACGTCCAATTATTGGGAGTTGCACATCCCCTTCGGCGGCCTGTCCGGCAAGGACAGCGGCACCGGACGCGTCGGCGGCCGGCACGCACTGGCGGCCATGTGCGACCTCAAGACGGCAACCTTCTCGGTGAAGTGATGCGTTTCGAAGAACTCACATCGCCCGAAGTAGCGGCCCTCGACCGGGACGAGACCGTCCTCATCCTGCCGCTCGGCTCGGTCGAGCAGCACGGCAACCACATGCCGCTCGGCACCGACACGCTGCTCGCTCACTCCGTATCGCTTTCCGCAGCTGGACGGTTCTCCGGCAAGGTCGCCGTCCTGCCCCCGCCCTGGTACGGTTTCTCGGCGCACCACATGCGCTTTCCGGGCAGCGTCACGCTGAGAGCCGAAACGCTGATGGCCGTGGCTGAGGATGTCGCGGGATCGCTGGTGAAGCACGGCTTCCGCCGCATCCTGATCGTCAATGGCCATGGCGGCAATGGCGGGGTGATCGATCTCCTCGCTTCCACACTTGGACACAGGCACTACGGCAAGGCGAGGATCGCAGCGCTCACCTATTTCCAGCTCGCGCGCGAGGCGATCGACGCTCTGCGCCGGTCGGAGCCAGGCGGCATGGGCCATGCCTGCGAGTTCGAGACGGCGATGATCCAGCATATCCGCCCGGACCTCGTGAAGATCGAGCGTGCCGCAACGATCTATCCCGATCCCGGCTCGGATTATCTGACCACCGACCTGCTCGGCGGCTCGGCGATCAGGACCTATCTCGACTTCGACGATCTCTCCCCCACCGGCACACTGGGTGACCCTTCTCTCGCAACGCCCGAAGCGGGTGAGAAATTCTTCGAGGCGACCGTCGCAGCGCTCGCCGCCTTCATCGAGGATTTCCGCGGTTGGACCATCCCCGGAGCAGAGGCATGAGCGCGCCTCTCAGGGTCGGTGTCATCGGGCTTGGCTTTTTCGGCAGCCGCCATGCCAGTATTTATGCGGATCACCCGGCGGCCGAACTCGTCGCGGTCTGCGACAGCGATCAGGCTCGGGCCGCTGCCGTCGCAGCCGAGACCGGAGCCAAGGGCTTCGACAACGTCCCTGCCGTACTGGCGCTGCCGGAACTCGATGCCGTCAGCATCTGCCTGCCCGACCGGCTTCACGAGGAAGCGGCCATCGCAGCGGCAGAGGCCGGCAAGTCGATCCTGCTGGAGAAACCACTTGCCCACGAATATGCCGCCGCCCGGCGGATCGTCGCAGCAGTCGAGAAGAACGGCGCGCGGCTGATGGTCGGCCACATCCTGCGCTTCGACCCCCGTTACGTGCAGACCTTCCACGCCGCTGCCCCTGAAAGGTTGGGCGAGCCGATCCATCTCAGGGCCAAGCGCAACGGCATCCGCTCGACGGCCCGGCGGCTCGGTGCCTCCAGCTCCATTCTGTTCTACATGGGCGTCCACGACGTCGACGCCATGCAATGGATCGCACGCTCGCGCATAAACCGCGTCTATGCGCAGAAGGTCGAGGCGCTCGGCACCGGCAATGAGGATGCGCTCTACGCAGTGGTCAATTTCGAGAACGGCGCTATCGGCAATATCGACTATAGCTGGGCATGGCCGGACGGGCTGATGAACGGGTTCCGTTCGTCCCTCGAAATCGTTGGCACGAAATCCGCAGCCTATCTCGACTGCGCCGATCAGGGTTTTTACGTTGTCGAGGAGGCGGGCACGAGCGGCGGCGACACGCATCTTTGGCCTGAGATCAACGGGCGCATTGCAGGCGATCTGGCCGACGAACTCGACCATTTCGTCAAGGCCACCCTGTCCGGTGCGCCTTACGTCCAGCACTATCGCGAGGCGCTCGACGCCGTGCCGGTGCTCGATGCGCTGGCGCAATCGGCTAGAACCGGCGTTCCAGTCGAAGTGGTGCGCTGATCGATCCACATTGCTCCCGAATGGTTGACAACAGAAACCCGACTCTGCTCATAGGCGGTCTCTCGCCGGGAAAATCGCAAATGCCTTCCGACATTGCGCTTCAGCAGCGGCAGCTGGCCTCCATCGCCACAAACGAGCGGGCTACGCCCTCGCTGGTCTATCGTGCGCTGCTCAGGGGCATTCGCGATGGGCTGATGGTGCCCGGCGCAAAGCTGCCCAACGAACGCGAGTTAGCGCAACAGCTGAATACCAGCCGCACCGCGGTCCGCAGCGCCCTGGCTATGATGGAGCGGCAAGGACTGGTGCTCAGGCGTGTCGGCAGCGGCACTTACCTTACCGACGATGCCGACCTCGTCTTCGACCGGATGGACCAGACCAGCGTCGGCAGCCACGAGGCCGTCCCTTCATTCGCCGAGATCGTCGAAGGCCGGCTGCTTTTCGAGCCCGCAATGATGCATCTGGTAGTGAATCGCGTGCAGGAAGACGAGATCCTCGACATGCGGCGGACCCTCGAACAGATACTCGATGCGCCGACCTGGGAGGATTTCAAGGAGCAGATCTATGCGCTCCATCGGCAGATGTTCGCCAGCACCAAGAACAAGTTCCTGATGCAGATCATGGCGAACATCCTGGACGATCGCCGCGCGGTGCTGTTCGACGGGCGAGACACCGACAAGCCCGCACCCGGGCCGGTGAAGCAGCAGACGCACAAGGATCTCAAGGCGATCGTCGACGCGATCGCTCTGCGCAACGCCAAGCTCGCCGAGGAGTTGGTGTCGGACCACCTCATGCGCACGCTGGCGACAATCAATATCTGGCAGTAAGGGCGGCTTCCTCAGCTACCCCGGTCGTCGGAGTTGCCGGCCCGCCGCCTCTCCAGCCACGCATAGACCTCACCGACAACGCCCCGCCGGAAGATCAGCACACAGACCATGAAGATCAGGCCGGTGGCGATCGTCACCGGGAAGGAGGAGGTCGCCAGCATGTTCTGCAGCGCGACCACGAAGCCGGCGCCGAAGATCGGCCCGACCAGCGTCCCGATGCCGCCGAGCAAGGTCATCAGGATCACCTCGCCCGACATTTGCCAGGAGACGTCGGTCAGCGTCGCGAACTGGAATACCAGCGCCTTGATCGCGCCTGCCAGGCCGGCCAGCGCCGCCGACATCACAAAGGCTGCCAGCTTGTAGTTCTGCACGGAATAGCCAAGCGAAATGGCGCGGTTTTCGTTCTCGCGGATCGAGCGGAGGATCATGCCGAATGGCGAGTTGACGATCCGCCAGACACAGAAGATGCCAAGCAGGAAATTGGCCATGACGAAATAATACATCGCATGCGAATCCTGCAGGTTCAGGAAGCCGAGGAAGGTGCCGCGCGGCACGCCCTGTATGCCGTCCTCCCCGCCTGTGAAATCTGCCTGGACGCAGAAGAAGAAGAACATTTGCGACAGCGCTAGGGTGATCATCGCGAAATAGATTCCCTGCCGTCGGATGGCGAAGAAGCCGATCACAAGGCCGAGCAGCGCGGCCCCGATGACGCCGACCAGGATGCCGAGTTCCGGCCCCACACCCCAGACCTTGACGGCATGGGCGGTGAAGTAGGCGGCGCCCCCGAAAAAGGCCGCGTGGCCGAAAGACAGGAGCCCGGTGTAGCCGAGAAGCAGATTGAAGGCGCAGGCGAACAACGCGAAGCACATCATCTTCATCACGAAGATCGGATAGACGAAGAAGGGCAGCGCGATGAGCGCGACAACCCCGAGCGCAAAAAGGATCGCCTCGGTGCGCGTCGCGCGGGCTGTCGTGGATTCGGAGGTCACGCTGGTCATGTCACGCATCCCTTCCGAACAGCCCGGCCGGGCGCAGCAGGAGCACGATCGCCATGATGACGAAAATCACGATGTTCGAGGCTTCCGGATAGAACACCTTGGTTAGGCCTTCGGCGAGCCCCAGCATGTAACCCGTCACGATGGCTCCAAGGATCGAGCCCATACCGCCGACCACGACGACGGCGAACACCACGATGATCAGGTTCGATCCCATCAACGGGCTGACCTGGTAGACCGGCGCGGCGAGAATGCCGGCCAGTCCCGCGAGGCCAGCGCCGAGGCCATATGTCAGCGTCAGCAACATCGGCACATTGACGCCGAACGCCTGCACCAGCTTGGGGTTCTCCGTCGCGGCGCGCAGATAGGAGCCGAACTTGGTCTTCTCGATCAGGAGCCAGGTGCCGAGGCAGACGACCAGCGAAGCCACGACCACCCAGCCGCGATAAATCGGAAGGAACATGAACCCCAGATTGGTTCCGCCCGCCAGCAGCGGCGGCACCGCATAGGGATTGCCGGAAACGCCGAAATAGTAGCGGAACACGCCTTCGATCACGAGCGCCAGCCCGAAGGTGAAGAGCAACCCGTAGAGCGGGTCGACATCGTAGAGCCGCGACAGCGCAAGCCGCTCGACGACAATGCCGAACAGCCCGACGATCAGCGGCGCAAGGATCAGCGCCGGCCAGTAGCCGATGCCGAAAGTGGCAAGCATCAGATAGCCGATGAACGCGCCGAGCATATACTGGGCGCCGTGAGCGAAGTTTATGACGCGCAGCAGGCCGAAGATGATGGCGAGGCCTAGCGACAGCATGGCGTAGAACGAGCCGTTGATGAGGCCGATCAGCAACTGGCCGGCGAAAGCCTGGACGGGGATGCCGAAGATCATAGTCAAACCCCCAGCACCTCGTGAAGCTCGCCCATGCGGCGCTCCAACTCGCCGACCGGGAATTGCGACAGCACTTTGCCATGCTCCATGAGGTAGAAACGGTCGGCGACGCGGCTGGCGAAGCGGAAGTTCTGTTCCACCAGCAGGATGGTCATACCGCGCTTCTTCAATGTCACCAGCAGGTCGCCGATGCGCTGTACGATCACAGGCGCCAGTCCCTCCGTCGGTTCGTCCAGCAGGAGAACCTTGACGCCGGTGCGCAGGATGCGCGCGATCGCCAGCATCTGCTGCTCACCGCCCGACAGCTTGGTGCCCGGGCTCGTCCGCCGCTCTTCGAGGTTCGGGAACAGCTCATAGATTTCCTTCACGCTCATCCCGCCCTCGGCCACGACCGGCGGCAGAAGCAGGTTCTCGTCGACCGTCAGCGTCGCGAAAATGCCGCGCTCTTCAGGCACGTAGCCTATCCCCGCGCGCGCTGTATGGTGCAGCGGCAGGCGCATGAGATCATGGCCAGCGAAGGTGATCTTGCCCGTGCGCTTGCGGATCAGGCCCATGATGGCGCGCAACGTCGTGGTCTTGCCAACGCCGTTGCGGCCGAGCAAAGTCACCGTCTCGCCTTCGCTTACATCGAGGTCGACGCCGTGCAGTGCATGGCTTTCGCCGTACCAGGCGTTGAGGTCACGGACGGAGAGCAGCGGTGTCTCAGGCATGCTCGGACCCCATATAGGCCTCACGCACGTTGGGATCCTCGCTCACAGTGGCATAGTCGCCCGCGGCGATCACCTGGCCGCGCTGCAGAACCGTGACCCGGTCGGCGATATCGGCGACAACGGAGAGATTGTGCTCGACCATCAGGACGGCGCGATCGGCTGCAATCGATTTGACCAGCTTCGAGATGGTCCCGACGTCTTCGTGGCCCATGCCGGCCATGGGCTCGTCGAGCAACAGCACTTTCGGGTCGAGTGCCAGTGTCGTGGCGATTTCCAGCACCCGTTTGCGCCCGTAGGAGAGGTCCGCGGCAAGGCGATGCTTCGCGTTGTCGAGGCCGACCGCATGCAGAAGTTCCTCGGCACGCGGCGTGAGCCGATCGAGCATCGACAGGGAGCGCCAGAACTGGCTGGCCAACCCGTTCGGGCGTTGCAGGGCCACGCGCACATTGTCGAGTACGGTCAGGTGCGGAAACGTCGCCGATATCTGGAACGATCGCACCACGCCCATTTGCGCGACCTTCGCTGGAGGCGCCCTGGTGATGTCGTTGCCCTCGAGGGTGATCGAACCAGCGGTCGGCTGCAGGAATTTTGTCAGCAGATTGAAGACCGTGGTCTTGCCCGCACCGTTGGGACCGATCAGCGCGTGGATCTTGCCGTGATGGACATCGAGGTCGACGTCCTTGACGGCTACAAAGCCCGCAAAATCACGACGAAGGCCGCGGGCGGAGAGGACCGCCCGCGGCTCGTTGGGATGGGAGGAATTCGGTGCAGCCACAGGCTGCACTCACTTCACCAGCGGGCAGCCTGATTCCGCCGGCTTGATATAGGCTTCGTCGCCGGGAATTGTCGCCAGCACCTTATAGTAGTCCCAGGGCTGGGTGCTTTCCGACGGCTTCTTCACCTCCATCAGATACATGTCGTAGATCATGCGGCCGTTGGCTCCAACCTTGCCGCCTTGCGCAAAGATGTCGTCGACGGGCATCTCGTGCAGGTTCTTGGCCACCGCCTCGGTTTCGTCCGTGCCGGCCTTGTCGATCGCCTTCAGGTACTGCATGACCGCGGAGTAGGTCCCGGCCTGGATCATATTCGGCATGCGGCCGGTGCGCTCCATGAATTTCTTCGACCATTCGCGCGATTTGTCGTCACGGTCCCAGTAGAAGCCTTCAGTGAGCGTCAACCCCTGCGCCGCCTCGAGTCCGAGGCCATGCACCTCCGCCAGAGTGAAGAGCAGCGCGGCCAGGCGCTGCCCGCCGGCCACGATGCCGAACTCGGCCGCCTGCTTGATCGAGTTCGAGGTATCAAGACCGGCATTCGCAAGCCCGATCACCTTCGCGCCCGATGATTGCGCCTGCAGCAGGAAGGATGAATAGTCCGTCGTCGCCAAAGGATGACGAACGGCCCCGACAACAGTGCCTCCCTTGGATTTGACGAAATTGGACGTCTGCTCCTCGAGCGAGTAGCCAAAGGCATAGTCGGCGGTAAGGAAGAACCAGGTGTCGCCGCCCTGCTCGACCAGCGCCCCACCGGTGCCAACCGCCAGCGCATGCGTGTCATAGGCCCAATGGAAGCCGTAAGGCGAGCACGCCTTGCCGGTCAGATCGGTGGTTGCCGCACCCGTTACGATGTCGATCTTCTTCTTTTCAGCCGAGATGCCCTGCACGGCAAGAGCCACCGATGACGTCGTCAGTTCCATGATCGCGTCGACCTGCTCGGTGTCATACCACTGGCGCGCGATGTTGGATGCGATATCGGGCTTGTTCTGGTGATCGGCCGTAACGACCTCGATCGGCATGTCCTTTACCTTGCCGCCGAAATCCTCAACCGCCATTTTGGCGGCCTCGAAGGACCATTTGCCGCCGAAATCGGCATAGACGCCCGACTGGTCGTTCAGGATGCCAATCTTGACCTTGTTGTCCGAAAACTGCTGCGCGGCGGCAGGATAGGATGCGCTGACCAAAAGGGCGATCGCAAGGGCGCTCAGTCTAACCGTCATGAACTCTTCCTCCCATGGATGAGCCTTAACATTGCATCCTGGGAGGAAGACCGCAAATGAGCAGAAGGTAGAAGGCGAAGCCGGTCGAGTGCGAGTTGGCGAAATAGCCCCGGTCAAGCAAAATCCCGCGCTAGGCCATGGAAAATATCGACCTTGCGCGCCAGCGGTCGAAATCAGATCTTCGCCATGAAAGCGTCGAATTCCCCGGGATCCATCCTCACTATGTGGCGATCCTCGGGATAGGCGCGGCTGTTACAATCCGAGACGAACTCCGAGAAGGCAGCCACACGCTCGGCCTGGAGCCGATCGTATTCGGCGGCAAAATTACGGTAGACCTTGGAATGGCGCGGCATGTGTCCGCGGTTCTGGCCCAGCACATCCTCGGCGAAGAGGTATTGGGCATCGCAGCCGGTCCCCGCGCCCATGGAAATCATGAACAGGCTGGTTCGCTCGGATATTGCCGCCGCGACCTCGACGGGGACGACCTCTATTTCCGCCCCAAAGGCTCCCGCCTGTTCCAACTGACGAACCGCTTCCAGAATTTCGAGGGCGCTGTCCGCCGTCTTTCCCACGGCCTTCCAGCCGCCGGTCCATGTATGGCGCGACGGGATGAGGCCGACATGACCGATGACGGGAATGGCTTCGTCGGCCATGCGCTTGATGGTTGCATAGCTCGCGCTGCAATACACGGCATCGGCGCCTGCCCTGTACATCTTGAATGCCCAGCGGACGAAATCGTCCGCCGTGCCGATCTCGAAGAAGTTTTCTCCCGGCATCGAGAAAAGACTGGGCGCTGCATCGCGATATCCGGGGTCAAGCATCAGATCGGGCGGAATGGAGACGATATCGACACCCGCCTGCTCGGCTGCCGCGGCCTCTTCGAGCGTAACGACACGCAACATGGTAAGCTGGCGCTTGCCTTTCATGGCGCGCAAATCGTGGATTGTCGGTCGCATTCTGCTCATGTCGTCCCTCTCAGGCGGCAAGTGATGAGTATGATGGCCGGAGCGAGAGCCCCGAAAAGCGGTCAATCCAACTG
>JAEYXI010000497.1 GCA_023428515.1 Pseudomonadota bacterium
GTGTCGAAGTCTTTGCAGAAACTCATTCCATCGCAGATACTCGGGACAAGCCCGAGATGACGGTCCATCGCATATGAGCCAGGGGGACCTGCCCCACGTCGTCACCGCCGACGACATTTCCGACCGGCGCAGGCTTTTCGGCCGCGCCATCGTCTGGGGTTCGGCCGCAATCGTCGTGCTGGTGGCGGCGGCGCAGGCGATCCAGCAGATGGGCATGGCCGACTTAGGCTTCCGGACCTGGCGGCTAACGCTCTATGCCTACATCCTGTGGGCTATCTGCCTCTGCTGGAGCCAGGTGCTGATCCGCGGCGAGCACGGCAAGCGCACCCTGTTCGTGCTGCCGGCCGCGCTGTTTGTCGTCTCGCTCACCGTCTTCCCGCTGCTGTTCGGGCTCATCATCGCCTTTTCAAACTGGAACCTTTCGTCGCCGCTCGGCCGCCAGTTCAATGGGCTCGATAACGTCCGCCAGATGTGGGCGGATCCGTTCTACTGGAATGCGCTCACCAACATGATCTGGTACAGCTTGGCGATCCTGGTCGAATACGCCATCGCCTTCGGCCTCGCGCTGTTGCTCAATGCCGAGATCCGCGCCCGCAAATTCTTCCGTGTCGCCTTCCTGCTCCCGCTGATGCTTTCGCCTGTTGCCGTGAGCTGGATGATCGGCAAGTCGATGCTGGAGATCCGCTTCGGCCCGATCGCCCGCTTCGCGCGCTGGCTCGGCTGGGACAACCCGTCCTTCTTCGGCTCGCCGGAGATCGCGAAATTCACCATCATGGTGCTCGACGCCTGGACCTTCATCCCGTTCATGATGATCATGATCCTGGCCGGGCTGCAGGCTATCCCGAAGGAACTCACTGAGGCCGCCAAGGTCGACGGCGCAAGCCCCTGGAAGAGCTTCTGGGAGGTCACCTTCCCCCTGATGCTGCCGGTCTCGGTGACGGCGATCCTGATCCGCATCATCTTCAAGCTGAAGCTCGCCGACATCGTGATCACGCTGACGGCCGGCGGACCCGGCGGCGCGACCGACACGGTCACCTCCTTCATCTTCCGCGAGTACAGGGACGGGTCTAACGTCGGCTACGGCACACTGCTTGCGATGGTTTACCTCGTCATCATCATCATCGCGATGACCGGCCTGATGAAACTCGCCGATCGCTTCACGAGGCCGCGCACATGAGCGACGCCATCTTCCGCGACAGCGAGGCCGACCTCTCTTTCCGCGCCAGCCGCTTCGGGGGCAAGGCCGTCATCTACGCGCTGCTGATCTTCTGGACGATCGTCTGCCTGTTTCCGATCTACTGGACGATCACGACCAGCTTCAAGATGGCGCCCAACGTCATGAAGGGGGCGCTGATCCCTTGGGTCGACTACGACCCAGCGTGGCTCGGCTGGCGTTCGCTCGGCCTGTCGCCCGACACGATCGGCGCGGCGAGCACGGTGCGCGACGAATTCATGAAACGCTTCCTCAATTCCACGATCACGGCGTTGTCGGCTTCGGCGCTTGCCGTCGCACTTGGCTCGCTCGCCGCCTACGGCCTGTCGCGCTTTTCCTACAAGTTCGGCTTTATGCGAAACTCTGACATCTCGTTCTTCTTCCTGTCGCAGCTCATCCTGCCGCCAGTCGTCCTCGCTCTACCTTTCCTCGTGCTCTACAAGCAGCTCGCCCTCCTCGACACGCGGCTCGGCCTAATCCTTCTCTACACCCTGACCGTGCTGCCGATCGTCATCTGGATCATGCGCGACCAGTTCGAATCGATCCCGACCGAGCTCGAAGAGGCCGCACTTGTCGACGGGCTGTCGATCTGGGGCGCGTTCTTCCAGATCATCCTGCCGATCGCGCTACCCGGCATGGTGGCGGCCTTCATCCTCAGTCTCGTGCTCACCTGGAACGAATATTTCTTCGCCGCTCTGCTCACCTCGACCCACGCCAACACGCTGCCGGTCATGGTGGCATCGCAGACCGGCAGCCAAGGCATCAACTGGTGGGCGATGGCGGCGCTTTCCTTCGCCGCCATCCTGCCGCTGATCATCATCGGCATCGTGCTGGAGCGCTATCTGATCAAGGGCATGACGGCCGGTGCGGTGAAGTAGGCGCGTCAGTTCTTGAGGAGTATCCTCAGGCGGTCGAGGATCAAGCTCACCCCCTTGTTGCCAAGCTCGGCCGAAGCGTCCTTTGCGGTGGCGGTATACCAGCCGGTATTGTCGTCGAGCTTCGCCATGTCCACTGCTTCGGGGCACAGCGCCATCATCAACGAGGTCTCGCCCTGCCCGGCATGATCGAAAGGATAGTCGGCCATGGTCTCGGAACTCATAAGCGAGTGGACCTGGATCCAGTTGAACGGGTTCCGCCCCGCCTCGTGCTCGGCATAATAGGCCGCCATCTTCTCGTCGCCCCACCAGCCCTCGCCGCTCGTTCCCTCGAGGAAACGGAAGATCGCCTGCCGCCCGGCCGATTTGAACGCCAGGTCGGTCGGCATGCCGGCGACGAAATTCTCGGTCTGGTGATGGATGATCGCGTGGATGTTGCGGAAGCCTACACGCAATAAGCTGTAAAACAGCGCCTCGCCGAAGGGCGCCAGCACATTGCCGCCGACCTGCACGGACCCCGTACCTTCCGGCGGCGCAACCGCGTAGCTCGCCGCGCCATAATAGAACGGCGGCAGGATGACGATATCCATCTCCGGCTCGATCAGTTCGAGCGTCTTGATGACGGCTAGCGTGTCCATCCCGACGCCCATATGCTCGCCATGATATTCAAGCACGCCGAGCGGCAGCACGGCCGGCCAGTGCTCCTCGATCGCCTTGCGGATCTGGTGCGGCAGCATGAGCTCGTAGCGCATTTTTCTATTCCATGTTCGTGTGCCGGGCTCGCATCGCCTCGGGCGACACGCCGAGCATATCCTTGAGTTTCAGCACCATTATCTCAAACAGCAGGAACAGCGCCCCCTCGAAGACCGAGCCCATCGGAAGAACCGAAGTTTTCTGCTCGCCCTGGTCATCTGCCATGGTCTGCGCGGGGATCACCAGCATGAAGTCGGCGAGATCGGCAGCACTCGCCTCGGGCTGCGCGGTGACGAGCAGGTTCTTCGCCCGCGCGGCGTGTGCAACCTTCATCAGGGTCAGCACGGTTGTCGTCTCGCCCGGCCCGGAACTCGCGAAGAACACGTCGCGCGATCCCAGAGCCGGCGTCGTCATGTCACCCACCACCGAGACAGGCAGTCCCAGATGGAAGAGACGCATGGCGAAACCCTTCATCTGCAGAGCCTCTCGGCCACAGCCGTAGACGGCGATCTGCCGCGCATCCGCCAGCATACGGCATGCCTCGTCGATGGCGCCCTGGTCGACGCGCGCCAGCGCTGTGTCGAGTTCGCCGAGGGCCTGTCCGAAAAGATCGCCCTCGGTCCTCATTACGACAACTCCGCCATCAGGTCGCGATTGCGTTCGTAGAGCTCCCGAAAGACGTGGTATTGCCGACGATAGACGTTGCGGTTCTTGCGGTTGGGGTCGATCCGTCTCTCCTCCGGATTCCAGGCAAGTATGTCGTTCTTCTTCACGTCACCTACGCCGAGTGCAGCAAGGAAGGCATCGCCATAGCTGGCGCCGATCGTCTTGCCGCAAACCGTCTGCGACTGCCCCGAAACATCGGATGTAGCCTGCGACCAGATGCGGTTTTTCGTGCCGCCGCCGACGGCCAGCAGCTTTTTCGGCATATGGCCTATCTCGCGATAGGTCTCGACGATGTGGTTTGTGCCGTAGGCAATCCCTTCGAGCAATGCGCGATAGAGATCGCCGCGGCCATGGGTCAGGTTGAGGCCGAAGATCGTGCCCTTGGCATGCGTGTCGTGGATCGGCGTCCGCTCGCCGGAGAAATAGGGCAGCATGACGAGCCCGTTGGCGCCGGGCGGCGAGGCCTCCGCCTCCTTCGCGAGTATTGCGAAGCCGGTATCGTGATCGACCTCGCGCGCCGCAACATCGCGGAACCAGTGCGTCAGCGTGCCGCTCGTCGCCAGCCCCGCCATCGAGGAGTGTTCCCCGGGGAAGAGCCAGGGCGCATACCAGAGCCTGGAATCCTCGATGCGCTTCTTCGACAGCATGATGGTGAAGATGGTCGAACCGTACATGACCATCATGTCGCCGGGCTTGACGACACCGACGCTAAGCGCCTCGGCGGCGGCATCGATCGTACCTGCGATGACAGGCGTACCCTTTGCCAGCCCGGTCGCTCGCGCCGCCTTCGCCGTGACGTGGCCGGCAATGTCGGTCGTCCAGATCACTTTCGGCAACCGCTCGGTCTCGATGATGTCAGACGAGAGCTCTGTGCTCCAGCCCTGCCGGTCGATCAGATAGAGCGGCGAGAAATTCGCGGCTGAATAATGGTCGATGACGCATTCGCCGGTCAGCTTCTGGACCAGGTAGGTCGTCGACGTGACGATCTTCGCGGCCGTGCGGAAAATGTCGGGGCGGTTCTTCCTTAACCAAAGGATTTTTGGGCCGACCGATTGCGAGGTCAGTGCGTTGCCGCAGCGGTCGAGTATGCGCTCGGCTCCGATCGCGGCGTCGAGTTCATCGATCTCTTTCGCAGCGCGCGTATCGACGCCATAGAGCACGGCATTGGAGAGCGCCTCGCCGTCCGCGTCCACCGGCAGCATGCACGGGCCGATCGCGCTCGCACCGACGGCGCGGATCGACTCCGCCGGGACGCCGCTTTCAGCCAGCATCTTCTTGCAGATGAAGGCGAAGTCGCCCCACCAGTCCTGCTTCGGCCGATGCTCGGCCCAGCCGGGCTGCGGCACCAGCATCTTGTGCGGACGCGACGCGCTGGCGACGACACGGCCTCTCTCATCGACAATCACGCCCTTCGATTCGAAGGTCCCGATGTCGATGCCGAGATAATGCCTCATTCGTAGTCGTCCCGCTCCAGGCTGAAGCCGGCATCGATGCGGCCAATCCCTTCGACCAGCAGCGTTGTCAGCCCTTCGAGATCGCGGAGGTCGCAGACTTCAAGAGACGAATGCGAGTAACGCATGGGGAAGCCGAGATCGATCGACGCAACGCCCTGCCCGACCAGTTGCACATAGGACGAGTCCGTCAGCGCGCCGGTGTGTGCACTGCGTTGCAGCGGGATATCGATGTCGCCGGCGACGCCATCGAACAGCGACACCAGTGCCGGGTGCGGGATCGTGCCGTTCAGCGTGCCGCGCCCGTGGAAGGAGTACATGCTCATCGCCGGCCCGCCCCCCAGGCGAACGTCGCCACGGTAGCCCATGTCGGGGGTATCTGTCGCGAGCAGCAGATCTAGCTGGATCGCGATGTCGGGCTGCAGCACCTGTGCCGCCGTCAGCGCCCCGCGCAGGTTGAACTCCTCCTGCACCGAGAACACAAAATGCAGGGTCGGCCGCTTGGTCTTCGCGATGAGCTGACGCGCGGCCTCGACGATCACCGCGCAGCCCGCGCGATCATCGACCGCCGTTCCGGCGATACGGTCGGCCGAAAGCTCGACCCAATGCGGCCGGTAGACGACCGGCGATCCGATATCGACGCCGGCGGCCCGCGCCTCATCCGCGCTTTCGAAGCCCGCATCGATGTAGAGATCGGGATACGGGACGACCTTGTATTTTTCGTCCGGCGTCGTCGCATGGTGGCTCTTGTTGGCGATGACGCCGGGCCGATCGCGGCCAGGGCCGACGCAGATCAGCACCTCCTGCGACGGCAGCGCGCGCTCCGGCACACCGCCGAGGCGCTCGATGCGCAGGAACCCGTTCGGGTCGATCTTGCGCACGACGAAGCCCAGTTGGTCCATATGCGTGAACAGCATGACCGAGGGTGCGCCCGCTTCGCCGTCGAATGTGGCTATCAGGTTGCCGAGCCTGTCGGTTCGGGTGGAAAGCCCGAGTTCCTGCAATTGACGGGCGAGATATTTCCGCACCCTGCCCTCGTAACCGGACAGGCCCGGAATCATCATGAGGTCGCAAAGCAGCGTCTTCAGCCGCCCCCTGACCTCGCCCTGGCTGTGCAGATCGATCATGCGTCGCGCGCCGCACGCGCCAGGCGCATGAATTCGGCCGCCCGCTCCTGATCGACGGCGTTCCAGGTGTTGCCGTCCACCTTGAGCGACGAGCCTACGATGCAGCCGTCCGCAATCCTCAGCACATCCGCAACCGTCGCGTGCTTCACGCCTGTATTCGCGAGAACCGGCGTATCGGGCAGCACCTTCTTCACCGCTTCAAGGTCGCTCAGCGCTGCTGCCTCGCCGGTGATCTGCCCCGACACCAGGATCGCGTCCGGGATGCTCGAGAAAACGGCGCTGCGGGCGCGGTCAGGCAGACTGCGCTGGTCGAGCGAATGAGCGAACTCCGCCGACACATTGTAGAGCAGCGCGAGGTCCTGCCTGTGCAGCCTGTCGCGGTAGCGCATCGCCTTTCCGGCATCGGGCGTCCACGGACCCATGTCGGAGGCATAAGTGCCGGTGAATATCTCGCGTACGAAGGCCGCACCCGTCGCAGCGGCAAGAGCGATGGACGACATCGGATCCCACAGGACGTTGACGCCGAACGGCACTGTAATGCGCTCACGGACCCGGCCGATCGCATAGGCCATCGTCGCAGTCGAAGCGGCATCTACCTGGAATTCATACGGGCGGTCGTTCTCGTTGCCGAACATGAAGGCGTCGAAGCCCGCCTTCTGCAGGGCTTCGATGTCCTTGGATATGCCTTCGACGAGACCGTCCAGTCCTTGCTCGGTATCGTATAGCGGCGACCCCGGCAGCGCGCCGAAATGCACCATGCCGATCACCGGCTTGCCCTTGCCGAAAACGTGCCTGAACTTCTTCGTCACTGGCCCTCCCCATAGGTTTTGTTTGATGCTAGCAACCGCTTGAATTCATGTCCAATGGTGCACCCCGCCGGCCAAGTCAATTTGCCGGAAAGGAAAATCTGCTGGACCTGTGATGACGAATTTGCATCATCCGCAGCCAGTGCGTCGGAGACGCACGAGACAGAGGAAGCGTCCATGAAAACCAAGCATTGGGACCGCATCGGCAATGGAGGGCTCACATTCACCGAGCTCGGCTTCGGGACGGCCCCGCTTGGCAATCTCTACCGCGCCGTCTCCGACGAGGATGCGCAGGCGACCCTCGAAGCCGCATGGAGCGAGGGCTTCCGCTACTACGACACCGCGCCGCTCTACGGGCTCGGTCTCTCGGAAACCCGACTCAACCAATTCCTGCGCGGCAAGAAGCGCGACGAATACGTCCTCTCGACCAAGGCGGGCCGCGTGCTCAAGGTCTGCCCGCCGGATCAGCGGACCGGCATCGGCAAGTTCTTCGACACGCCCTCACGCCGCGAGGTCTACGACTACAGCTACGATGGTGTCATGCGCTCCTTCGAGGCGTCCTTCGAAAGGCTTGGCGTCGATCGCATCGATATCCTCTTCGTGCATGACGTCGACATTTTTACGCACGGCTCGAAGGAGGCTTCCGACGCCCGCATCGAGGAGTTCATGAGCTCCGGCTACTACGCCATGCTGGCGCTGCGTGACCAGGGCGTGATCAAGGCTTTCGGCGGCGGCATCAACGAATGGCAGGTAGCGCAGACGCTCGCCGAACGCGGCGACTTCGACCTGTTCCTGCTCGCCGGGCGCTACACGCTGCTCGAACAGGAGGCGCTCCAGTCATTCCTGCCGCTCTGCGAGAAACGCGGCATCGGGATCGTGCTCGGCGGTCCCTACAATTCCGGCATCCTAGCCACCGGTCCTAAGCCGGGCGCCTTCTACAACTATACCGAGGCGCCAACGGAAATCCTTGATCGCGTCGCCAGGATCGAGGCCGTCTGCAAGCGCCACGGCGTCGCTCTGATCGAGGCCGCGCTGAAGTTCCCTTCACTCCATCCCGCCGTTGTCTCGCTCATCCCCGGCGGGCAGCGGCCTCAGGAGGTCGAGAGCAACCGCAGGATCATGGACACAAAAATCCCCGCGGAACTCTGGCGCGATCTCAAGGCCGAGGGCTTGATGCGTGAGGATGCGCCCACCAATTGAACGGGGCAGCCATTGCCTGATCCTGCAAAGGATTGGTAGCGCTGCCAACCGCCCTGCTGTAAATGGTCAAACCCCAACTTTGGAACGACCCTGATGTTAGAGAAAGTAGCCAGGACCCTTCGTCTGAGCGGCGATGACAATATCGTCGTGGCGACCGAGAGGACCGAGCCAGGTGCCACCGTGGGCGACGGCGTCACGGCGCGGCAACGCATCCCCTTCGGCCACAAGGTCGCCATCCGCCCGATCGCGCAGGGCGAGGCCGTCGTCAAGTTCGGCCAGATCATCGGCTTCGCCAGCAAGCCGATCGTGCCCGGCGACTGGGTGCACGAGCATAATTGCGACATGGGTCCCGAGCATGGCGCCTTCGAGCGCGACTACCAGATCGCACAGGGCGCCCGCCCCGAGAACATCCTGCCGGTCGAGGAGCAGGCGACGTTCCAGGGGTTTCGCCGCGCCAACGGCAAGGCCGGCACGCGAAACTATGTCGGCATCCTGACCTCGGTGAACTGCTCGACAACCGTCGCTGGTTTCATCGCCAAGGAGATCGAACGGTCGGGCATCCTGGACGATTATCCCAACATCGACGGCATCGTCGCGCTCAAGCAGGCGAATGGCTGCGTCATCGACTATCGCGGCGTGATCTTCGACACGCTGAAGAAGACCACCTGGGGCTACGCGACCAACCCGAACATGGGCGGCGTGATCATGGTCGGCCTCGGCTGCGAAGGCTTTCAGATCCCTCGCTTCAAGGAAGCTTACGGCGTCCAGGAGAGCGAGACGTTCCGCACCATGACCATCCAGGAGGTCGGTGGCACCCGGAAGACCGTCGACGCGGGAGTCGAGGCGGTCAAGGCTATGCTGCCCACCGTCAACAGTGCGAAGTGCGAAACCTTGCCGGCATCGGAACTGGTGCTTGCCCTGCAGTGCGGCGGCTCGGACGGCTATTCCGGCATCACCGCCAACCCGGCGCTCGGCGTCGCGGCCGACATTTTGGTGCGCAACGGCGGCACGGCCATCCTTTCCGAGACGCCCGAGATCTACGGTGCCGAGCACCTTCTCACCCGACGCGCGAAAAACCAAGAGGTGGGCGAGAAACTCATCGAGATCATCCATTGGTGGGAGGACTACACCGCCCGCAACAACATGGAGATGAACAACAACCCCTCTCCCGGCAACAAGCTCGGCGGTCTGACGACCATCCTCGAAAAGTCGCTCGGCGCGGCGGCCAAGGGCGGCTCGACGACCATGAACGCCGTCTACCATTACGCCGATCCTGTCACCGAGAAGGGTTTCGTCTTCATGGACACGCCCGGCTACGATCCGGTCGCCGCGACCGGCCAGGTCGCCGGTGGCGCCAACATCCTCGCCTTCACCACCGGCCGCGGCTCGGCCTACGGCTGCAAGCCGACACCGTCGATCAAGCTCGCGACCAACACACCGATGTACGAGCGCATGGTCGACGACATGGACATCAACTGCGGCGATATCCTCGACGGCGTCACGTTGCAGGAGAAGGGCGAGGAAATCTTCAAGGAAATCCTCGCGGTCGCCTCCGGCAAGAAGACCAAGTCGGAAGAACTCGGTTACGGAGACAACGAATTCGTGCCTGGGCAAATCGGCGCGACGATGTAGTCGCGGCGATCTGAGGGCGATATTTAGAGC